>NZ_JBJJLC010000049.1:0-6977 GCF_045449855.1 Marinobacter alkalisoli
GCGAACTGATGCGCCTTGTTAAGAATTTTCGCCATTCCCGAATAGCGCCCTGTTGCGCAAAAAAACCACGACTGCAAAAACAATGAAGCCTAACCCCATTAAAAACGGCAAGCTGACAATCCCGCCACCTGAGAAGTATCCAAAACCCGAAAACAAGAGCCCCATGAACAAGTAAAAAACCGGCGCGATTATCGTATTTTTGGGAGCAGCAGCGTACATCTTGGCGTTGTTTTCAATAATCATGTTCATGGCCTCGACTTGAGACTCATGCTGATTTTTGCACGCAAGACCATAAGTTAAATCAGTGGCACAGTTCGAGCAAAGGCCTTTGCTACAGCATTTGCATGTACCAACTGCCGCCACTCCTGAATGGTTAAAACAGTCCATGAATCTCCTAAATTCTTAACGCCAAGCACACCGGTGCCCTGACAAGGGCATCCGGTGCTGTGACTTGTTAAACACTTTTATGCACCACTTCACAGAGCTCAACATTCTCTTCCGAAACTAAATCCAATATTGAGTCACCGAAATCATCCACGTCGCTAACGTTTGCACCAGCCTGGATTAAGATCTTCGCGTTCTCCGGCTTATTGAAAGCGACGGCTTCTAACAAAGGATTTCTGCCAATATCACCGCGAATATTTATTGAAGCGCCAGCATCGATAAGGGTTGATAAGTCTTCTGCTGTTCCATATCTCGCCACCCAGTGAATGATCGCATCCCTATCTGCCATCTGTTTATCAAGATTTTCGACGTCCCAAGGCTCATCGTTGGAATCAATTTGATGGCGATGGAAAATAGCTTCTAGTCTCGATCTCTTCATAGTGTGTTTAACGCGAAAACGAAGCGGCGCGCCTCACGCGTCCGCCTTACGTGACTGGTTAGAGCTTTTATCAAATTTCTCAGCTCGTTCCTCAAGACTCCTGAGTTGAGATTTTGCAGCTCTAGAGTCTTGCTCTGAAGTTTCCAGCCGTGTACGCCACTTTTTTGTAAGACGACTACTTTTCTGGGCCAGATAAGCTATCAGCAATATGCAGACAACCCATGCGATAAACATTACAGCCTGCATATCATCAATGGAAATTCCGAAAAATTGATTGAGGAAGAAAATCACCAAGCCGGACGCAAGGGTTTGAGAGAATAGCCTGATAAATCTCTTTGGATTGAATAACTCTTGTTTCATTAGGCTATACCTCTAACGCTGAAATAAGCGGCGGCCCGACAGGGGCGTCCGGTGGAGGCCGCAGGCCGGAACGAACTTGATTGACTTGTTACTTGTTGCCAGCGATTTCCTCCAAGGCCCTTCTAATGCGGGAGTGATCGCTTTTCACGAGCGCGTAACCACCAAAAGTTAGTAGGCCACAGACAACAAAGCCAAATAACGAGAAGCCTTGAGCAAACATTATTGCAACGCCCAAAGCACCAAAAGCTATTCCAGCGCCAGTGGCCAAACTTACATCGCTGAATTTCCCAACGATGCAGGCTTTACCGTCTATTTCCTGAACAAAACCATCGAATCTCCCTCTCCCAGGGAAATGGAAGGGACCCGCCCTTCGAATCAACTGGATTCGTGATCCTTCTACTCGACCATCAATTTCTTTAGGTCGCGAGTACCAAGTTTCATACTCGACGAAACTCTCAGCTCTCGCGAGAATTACGTCTTTAGAAAGATCAGAATCGCAGCGATAGTTCATACAAGTAACGCCGCTCAGCACGCGCGGCTACGTAATGGAGGCGCAGCCGCAATGTAGTAGACGTCGCCGTGACTGGCATTGTTAAGTGTTTGGCTCAGCATAGACCCGCACCGCTTTGCCAGAAAAGACCCAGCCGATTAAGCCGCCTTGTTGAATCTTGATTGCCATGAAATCCTTACCGTACCGTATGCGCTGCACGTCATACTCGGCATCTTCTCCTACCTCAAATACCACGCTACAGCCGGGTTGATTAGAATAGCCACACTCCCAGTCATTGTATGCAGGCACCGGCGCAGTGACCTCTACGACCTTGGCCCGATCGGTAATGATATCCGTGAGCCATACGCCCAAACCAACTAAGGAAAGCAGGATTACTACGCCTAAGCTCACTCTCATAGAGACACTTAACGCCAAGCGCACCGGTGGCCTTTTTGGAGCGGAGCGGAGAAAAGGCCATCCGTGTGACGCGACTTGTTAATGCTAGGCAACTCCCAGGCCCGCGCCCTGGCACCGAATTCCCCGGCAACTCCAAACCAGTGTGTACCATGGTTGCGGGTGACGCCAGGAACCAGAACACCCAATTGGCGGCTGCACTCGTTGGCCGCACCGGATAGCCCCATGACCGATGCACGATTTTTCTGCCTACCTTTTGCTTTGCCGAGCAACCAACCCCGACGCGGATTCAGACGGCCTTGGCTACTACCGCTGACCTGATGGCCAGCAACCAAATTGCCGCCAAGGCCCATGGCACGAAGCCACCCTATGAGGGCCGAAGCCCCGGCATTAACGCGGAGCGCACCGGCGCACGTAAGTGCGTCCGAGTGACGCGAATTGATACTGATTGAGCCTTCTCCCCAGCCCAGCGGTTGCCCGCTAAGCTGGAAGGCGACCAAGCACTACAAGGGAGAAGACTCAATGAACTTTTACCATAGCACCCACCGCCATTATTGTGGAATCGATCTGCATGCCCGCAGTCTGTATGTCTGCATCCTCGACCAGCAGGGAGAGGTATTGCTGCACAAGGAAATCAAAGCCCGGCCGGAACCCTTACTGGCACTGCTCGAACCCTTTCGTGATGACCTCGTGGTGGGTGTCGAGTGCATGCACTGCTGGTACTGGATTTCCGATCTGTGTGAAGAACACGGAATCCACTTCATCCTGGGTCATGCCCTGTACATGAAGGCCATCCACGGCGGCAAAACCAAGAACGATCGTATCGATTCGTTCAAGATCGCCATGCTTATGAAGGGAGGCAATTTCCCTTTGGCCTACGTCTACCCCAAGGAGATGCGGGCAACCCGGGATCTACTGCGCCGACGCACCCGCATTGTCCAGCATGGGGCGATGCTCAAAGCCCATGTGGTGAACACCACCAGTCAATACAACCTGCCGCCGAACCGGGTGAACCTGAAGAATGTCGGTGCCCGGGAACAGGTCCACCTGGCGTTTGCCAATCAGGATGTGCAGTGGAACATCGATTTCGACCTGGCCATTATTGAGTGTTACCACTGCGAGCTGAGCAAGCTGGAGTGGCATCTGGAGCAGCAGGCTAAACAGCACGACCCAGCAGCTCTCAGTGTGCTGCGTACCATCCCCGGTATCGGCCGTATCCTGGCTCTGACCATTCTGTACGAGATCGGTGATATCCAACGCTTCGAATCGGTCCAGAAGTTTGCCTCTTACGCCCGGCTGATCAAGTGCAAAGCGGAGTCCGCCGGCAAGGTCTACGGGACCCAGGGCAACAAGATCGGCAACGCCCATCTGAAGTGGGCGTTCTCGGAAGCCGCCGTGCTCTTTTTGCGGAATAACGACAAAGCCCAGCGCTACCTACAGAAACTCCAGAAACGCATGAACAAGGCTAAAGCGTTGTCGGCATTGGCCCACAAACTGGGCCGGGCCGTCTACTTCATGCTCAAACACCAGAGGGTCTTCGATGAACAACGATTCCTGAAAGGTTAGTCACGCCACGGGGTGAGCATGATGTCTAACTGGATCAGTTGGGATGATCATCAAAAACCGGAAGTCTGCTGACTGGCATGTGATGCCGAGCCGGTTTTCTATCACCGCCGTTGAAGCCAGACGCTTTGATTAGACACCCCGTGGGCGTGCCTTAATACCATGAGCCAGTGCGCTTACACCGGTCCTGAGCCTGATCCTAACTGGAGCCCGGCAGCCCGCCCCCTTGAATAGCGCCAGTAACCGGTTAACCGATGAATGTCTGGTGCCCCTGACCGACTGAGGGACCGACCGGTCAGGCCGTGGTTGAGAACCACGTAAGAGAGCCCCTATATGTGTTTGCTGTAAGTGCCTGACAGCCAAACGAGACTAGCGAAGAAGGCGTTCTCGCTCATGGTTTTAGGTTGGCCGCTGGCGCGGCCAAAAAAATGACTATTGCCTATTGATTCCGAGAAGGCTCATATGTGTTATAAATTTTCCCGGACAAACTGCTCTACACTGAGATGCCGACCCTGTTTCTGGTAATGCTCGTCTAAGGCATAGGCCATGTCTTCTAGCGGAGCTTCGTTATATCCAAAATCCTGAATCTCTCGAATGTAGCGCTCTATAAAACCTTGAGGGGTGAGTTCCCGCCATTGAATCACATGCACCAATTCATGGAAGTGAAGTCGCAACTCCTTCGCTGCACCCTGCTTCACGTAATAGGTGTCGTTGTAAGTAATGCCTCCAACATCCATGTCGATGAAATCTCCCAAGCCTGCCTCACGTAACTCGGGAAAATTGGGCTTCGGAATCTTGTCAGTAACAACGAAAAATGCTGTTTCGAGGAAGTCGGGCGAATAGAAACCTTTAAAGTGTTCCTCAAAGACGGAGCAGGATTGACGTACATCTTTATGTGAGGAGTTCACCTGGTGTATCCATTGCTCAATCTTGTCGATCACAACTTCTCCTTTTTATAACGCTGAAATAAGCGGTGCCCCGACAGGGGCGTCCGGTGGAGGCCGCAGGCCGGAACGAACTTAATTGACTGGTTAACTGGCGCTACCACCATAGTGAGACCTTAGCACCTGATGACGGTGCTTGAAGACAAACCGGTAGACCGGCGCCAGAACGTACGCCAGCACGGGCAACCTACACTGGAACTCGACGGTATCGGTGACCCGACATGATGCACCATTTCTATTGATGTCCCGCCGATGGTGCCACAGCTTATTGGTTAAAGAACTGGACGCCTCCGCAAAACCCCGTTGACGATCAATAGATTGAAAAAAGAACGTGTGCCGATCGATGGGCAGGATACCGAAAAGGAGTATCCAGCTAGAAAAGAGCACCTTAGCCGTAGGCCATTTAAAGATTGGCTTGCTTGACCATTCTGAGGGAGCCGTCATACGGATGAGAGGGCTCAATTCCTTATTCACGCCCTTCATGGTGAGCAGCCTATCGACATCTTCGGGACTGATTTTAAGATTACTCGATACTTCAAATTTCACTGGTGTCTTCCCTGACAGTTAACGCTAGCCAGCATGCGCGGCTACGGAATGGAGGCGAAGCCGCAATGTAGTAGGCGTCGCCGTGCCTGGCCTGGTTATACAGTCTTTGCCACCAACATCTCAGTGGCACCTTTCTGAAAACGGTAGCTCACAGCCTGCAGCGAAACATCAGTACCATCTGCGGATAGTGCTTTCATGAGCGAATCCAAATGCTTCGAGGCTGCTCCATCCAGAGAGACAACCGGGAAGACGCGAACCTCGGAGGCAACTCTGCACAGCTCTCGCATTGATGCCAGATGAGCCACTTCGTCTACGTGGTCGCTGTAGAGAAAAAGGTAGTGGGAGCAGAGAGCCAGATCGAAACCGGAGTCCGGAAATGGCAGCGAAGGTAATGATGCTGGTACGTACCGCCCTTGGCGGCGACCGGTATCAAAGTCAGAAAGAAAATTCGACATTGCTTTCATCCGAACCTTGCCAAGCTCTTCAACGCTGCCCAGTGAGTCCCAGATATAGCTTTCTGCCCCCTGTTTCATCTTGGCCATGATGTCCGGATACACTTCATCAATCCGGCGACGTATCTCCTTCGTCTCGAACTGATAAACCGGATCACAAGATGTAATTTGGCTCCCCCGCTTTGTTGCTTCCACGTTGAAGCTCGCTGGTCCATCACCACAACCAAGAATTCGCTTTTTCAGATCATCTTCCGATAATCCGAACATTGCTTGGTACTCTGCGAAAGACCGGCCCCACGGGACTACGTTTGCTAACTCCAATTCTGACTCTCCCTAGTCTGTATAACGCTGAGCACACCGGCGCCACGTTAGGGGCGTCCGGTGCTGTGACTTGTTATAAAAAAATCAGTATCGTCCCGGCATCAAAGTTCCCTGCCGAGGTTTTAAATGAATCCCGACTATTTTTTTATAGGGGCCGTCGGCAGGAAAAATGAACGCGTAGTTAATCATTGTTTTTTTGTGCTCCGCAATTTTGATGGACAACAGATACTCTTCGCTTTCGTCCTCATCTGACGCGATAAAGAAGTGCCATTGGTTTGGTTTGTATTTTGAGAGGCTGCCAAACTGAGAATTTATGTTGTCGCACATGGATCTGAAACGCCCCAGATCGATATTCACCCTGCCCGTATCTGAGAGAAACGTCTCATAGACTGAGTTACACCTGCCATCTCGAATCATTGTCAAAATCTGATTCGAAGTTTCGAGAGCAAGCTGGTATTCGGCTGACCGGCCAGACAAGGGTTCCTCGATATAATCATCATCGATAGACCCGGACCTGTGACCGACCCATGAATCACACCCCTGAAGGAGAATAACTATCGCGAGCAATAGAGCTAACTTCATGCACACACTTCTATTTTTTATAACGCCAAGCACAGCGGCGCCACGTCAGTGGCGTCCGGCGGCCACAGGCAGCGAACTGATGCGCCTTGTTAAGAATTTTCGCCATTCCCGAATAGCGCCCTGTTGCGCAAAAAAACCACGACTGCAAAAACAATGAAGCCTAACCCCATTAAAAACGGCAAGCTGACAATCCCGCCACCTGAGAAGTATCCAAAACCCGAAAACAAGAGCCCCATGAACAAGTAAAAAACCGGCGCGATTATCGTATTTTTGGGAGCAGCAGCGTACATCTTGGCGTTGTTTTCAATAATCATGTTCATGGCCTCGACTTGAGACTCATGCTGATTTTTGCACGCAAGACCATAAGTTAAATCAGTGGCACAGTTCGAGCAAAGGCCTTTGCTACAGCATTTGCATGTACCAACTGCCGCCACTCCTGAATGGTTAAAACAGTCCATGAATCTCCTAAATTCTTAACGCCA
>NZ_JBJJLC010000050.1:0-4190 GCF_045449855.1 Marinobacter alkalisoli
GCGAACTGATGCGCCTTGTTAAGAATTTTCGCCATTCCCGAATAGCGCCCTGTTGCGCAAAAAAACCACGACTGCAAAAACAATGAAGCCTAACCCCATTAAAAACGGCAAGCTGACAATCCCGCCACCTGAGAAGTATCCAAAACCCGAAAACAAGAGCCCCATGAACAAGTAAAAAACCGGCGCGATTATCGTATTTTTGGGAGCAGCAGCGTACATCTTGGCGTTGTTTTCAATAATCATGTTCATGGCCTCGACTTGAGACTCATGCTGATTTTTGCACGCAAGACCATAAGTTAAATCAGTGGCACAGTTCGAGCAAAGGCCTTTGCTACAGCATTTGCATGTACCAACTGCCGCCACTCCTGAATGGTTAAAACAGTCCATGAATCTCCTAAATTCTTAACGCCAGCCATAAGCGGCGGCCCGACAGGGGCGTCCGGTGGAGGGCCACCGGCCCGGAACAGACTTAATGGCATTGTTACGTTTCGAGTCTGGCACGGAGTTCCTCAGCTGTGTAGGTGAGAGACTCTTGACCGTAGCGAGGCGAAGCCAAGACATCGACGATTTGTAGGCTCGACGAACCCAACCAGGCAGCACCCAGGAAATTGCTCATCGGTACGAACACCGGGGACAACCCTCTTTGGTTCAAATTCTCGGCGAACACTTCTGCTTTTTCTGCTGACGACCAAACAGGAAGTCCCCTGCCACCCTCCGCTTGTAGGGCATAAAGCGATTGGCCTGCCATTAGCACCCAAACACCATCTTGCTCCTGAACAGAGGTGATAAATTCGCGATCACCGATGATTTCTACATTCATTCAAATACTCGATGCATTGTCGACGACGAAACGTAACGCCAGCAGCAGGGGCGCGACATCAGGAGCGTCCCTTGCCTGCACTGGTTATGCCTGCTACCAGGCTGAAAGGAACCGCAACCATGAGCCCCAAGCCAGCGCCCCATACAGCTTCTGTAAAACCGATGTTTGACTGAGAGCCTAACATCAACCCCAAAAAATAAAGAAAACAAGAAAATATCAGAGCGCCAGAAGCAGCACCAGCCAGCGCTAAAGCAACCAGATTGAGCCGCCCGAATCTTTCCAGCAAGAAAACGAGTGGCAGCCCTAGGACAAAGGCCCCCAAATAGCTTGTAAATAGACCCAATAAGATTACTACCGGCAGCCAATTACCAAAGGCCTGCCCCTGAGTGAAAAACATGGGCACAAGGGTTACCGCAACGACGGGAGTAAGGGGAGCGGTAATTGAGGCCAACCACAGGCGTCTCTTATTCATAGGCATAACGCCCGGCTCACGCGCCGGTTTGGAGCCGCGAAGCGGCGGAAAATCGGTCGCTGTGCAGCCGATTGTTAAAGCCTTCCCAGCCAGTACTGCGGACGCCGGCGGTCATGGGCAACAGCCAGAACCTGAAAACCATCAGCGCTCTCTCGGTAAACGATAGACAAGGGAAATCTGTGAAGGGGCGCTCTACGAATATCTGGCGGCAACTCAGCTTGCCAGGCTTTTGGTGACTCGCCAATTAAATTGGCCAGGGCCTCAAATTCCACTATAAAGGCACCACCCAATCCCGGAACTTTTGATTCATAATAACCAACTGATTCCAGGAACTCGGCTTCCGCTGCCGGGTGAAAAGAATAGTTCATTTAATCAGTGCTCTAGCCTTCCTCATGACATCCTCACCAGACACAGCCTGAACTGTGCCATTGTCCAGCTCTTCGCCTCTACGTCGGGCCTCATGTAACCAATCGGATCTGAGCTCTTCTTCTGAAGGAGACTCCAGACTCAATACCAGTCGCTGGATCAATTGGGCTCGCTCCTCTTTAGGGAGGTGCAGCGCCTCGTCTTCAATTTTCTGGAGATTCATGGACAAAACCTCTCGTTCACGTATCGCTTAATTTTGACACGGATGGGTAACAGGTGCCACGACTCGGCTTTTCAGCTTTAACGCCAGCGCACAACGGCGCACTTGGAATGGAGGCGCAGCCGCAATGAAAAGGGCGTCCGGCGGCCATCGGCCGCGTATTGATGCGCCTTGTTAAATTTTTGCTTGCTCAACTGCATTGATTACTTCCTGAATAGGTAGGTCAAAGCCTATATTTTCTGGCTTTGCGTAGTTTATGCCCAAGAGGCACCCTGCCTGCTTTAACCCTGGTACCCATTCATTAAGAAACACATGCCATTCAAACCCTATTTGTTGGTACCCCTTGTACGCTGGAACTTGTTTTAGTTGTTTTAAAACTCGCTCTCTTGATGACCACCACGGAAAGCACTTAGTGCCGAAGCGATTATCAGACGTAACGTATTCACCATTTTTCTCGATTGTCCAGACCATCCCGTCGGCTGCCACTTCCTCAACAAACGTTTCCCATCTGGTCTCACTCGTGGTCATAAGCCTTCCTGAAATTTAACGCTGAGCTTAGCGGCGCCCTTGTAATGGAGGCGAAGCCGCAATGAAAAGGGCGTCCGGCGGCCATCGGCCGCGTACTACAGCGACTTGTTAAATTTAGCCGCCGAGCCAAGATGTTGCTATAGGTCCAAGAGCCAGAATTCCCGAAATGACGATGGACGCAATTGCGATCTTTTTGGCTTGGTTGGCAGACTTTACCGAGTGCTGGAACTCTGTCAGACCCATGTATCCGAAAAGTGCATCTGGTTTAAGAAACCAGTCGCGAACCTCATGAATATTCATCTCGTGAGAAATATCAGCACCCTGTGAATAGATCGTGGGCCCAATCGCCAGGAATTCCGACAGACCCATGCCTGATGCATTAAGTGCGTCTGATACGGAAAAGCTCCTTTTTCCAATAGAGAAAGAGATGAGCTTGACCGTCCGGTCTTTGAAAAGTGCGTCTGGAGTCATATCTCCCCAAAAATTTAACGCCTTCGTTCAGCGGCGCCCTGAAAAGGGCGTCCGGTGGAGGGCCAAAGGCCCGGAACAAACTGGAACTACTTGTTATGGGGCGAGAAGCATCCCTGCAAGGTAGCCAATTACGTTTATACCCCAGACTGGGAGGTAGAGAAACTTCACCTCATTTCGATGAAACCATCGAGTGCCTTCAACGGGTACACGATTGAAAGCGAAAGCAGTAATCATCAGTAAACCCCAGGTCCCCTCAAACTTGCTCCCGCCTTCAAACAGCCACCAGAAACCTCCGAGCATTGAGACACTCAAAATCATGATGCCGCCGAATAACAGCAGGATCACAGTTTCTATTCGGCGAGCTAAAGGGGATTTTGACCGCTCGAATTGCATATCTCGTATTACCCATAACGCCAGCGCACAACGGCGCCCTTGTAATGGAGGCGCAGCCGCAATGAAAAGGGCGTCCGGCGGCCATCGGCCGCGTATTGATGCGCCTTGTTATATGATCTACCTGGCTTCGAGGGTACTCGGCATTTTCCAGATAAAGAATGCCCCAACAGCCAGAGTCGCGATGCCTGCAATGACGTACTCGCCCTCATAAAATAGACGACCAATTGGAAGTGAAGAAAGCACCGCAATGGCACTCAACCACTTTTTTGACGTCAGGGTCTTTCCGCAGGACGAGCACTCATAGTAATTAAAGAAGAATGCCCCAAGCCCCAGCTTGGCATGACAGTTGGGACACTTCATCTGGCTTCCTCACACATATAACGCCGCTCAGCACGCGCGGCTACGAAATGAAGGCGAAGCCGCAATGTAGTAGACGTCGCCGTGACTGGCCTGGTTAGGAGTTTCCGGAATCAACGCAAACTCTGCCATTTTTGACACACAAGGTCCCAAACCCAGGTTGCCTAGAAATTAGAGCCCACTGCGGCTGCCCACTCTCTGTCATGAAGGAGACAACTCGGGTCCCGTTAGAAAGGCTCAACTGTATCTCGGGGATCGCACCAATTGTCTCTAAACCAGTAACCGTCGAGCCCAGCAACTTTTTTAACATGCTGGGCCACCGACGTGCCGAGCTATAGCTGCCGCCCAAGATGGATCGAGGCTTTTCGATTCGCCAGCTCCACTCAACCATGAGCGTAAAATTACCGCTCGGGTTACCAGTGGAGCCATCACGCAGATAAGTCGGTGACAGTTCACCCAACTCAACAAATATGGCAGAGCCATGACCAAGCCATACGTGATTTACAGGCAGACCTAACACGGCCTGCTTAAACTCGAGAAGCCCCAATTTTTCTCCTAACGCC
>NZ_JBJJLC010000051.1:0-5279 GCF_045449855.1 Marinobacter alkalisoli
TGGCGTTAAGAATTTAGGAGATTCATGGACTGTTTTAACCATTCAGGAGTGGCGGCAGTTGGTACATGCAAATGCTGTAGCAAAGGCCTTTGCTCGAACTGTGCCACTGATTTAACTTATGGTCTTGCGTGCAAAAATCAGCATGAGTCTCAAGTCGAGGCCATGAACATGATTATTGAAAACAACGCCAAGATGTACGCTGCTGCTCCCAAAAATACGATAATCGCGCCGGTTTTTTACTTGTTCATGGGGCTCTTGTTTTCGGGTTTTGGATACTTCTCAGGTGGCGGGATTGTCAGCTTGCCGTTTTTAATGGGGTTAGGCTTCATTGTTTTTGCAGTCGTGGTTTTTTTGCGCAACAGGGCGCTATTCGGGAATGGCGAAAATTCTTAACAAGGCGCATCAGTTCGCGGCCTGTGGCCGCCGGACGCCACTGACGTGGCGCCGCTGTGCTTGGCGTTACACATTGCAGGAGGCATCGTGATAGTCATCTATGGAATCAAAGAACACCTTAACCCGGTCAAGACTCAGCTCTCCGAAGTCATTCACGGATGCATGCAGTCCGTACTCGGAATGCCGGAAGATAAGCGGGCTCATCGTTTTATCCCGATGGATGCCGAGGATTTTTATTACCCAGGTGGCAGAACTCCAGCCTACACTGCCATCGAGATCAACATGATGCAGGGGCGGGCTCCCGAGACCCAAAAAGCTCTGATCAAGGAGCTCTTCAGCAAGATTGAGTCTGTGGTTGGCATATCACCTGTGGACATCGAAGTGACAATTAAGGAGCAACCTGCCCATTGCTGGGGATTTCGGGGCATGACTGGAGACGAGGCACGTGACCTCAAGTACTCAGTCAATGTGTAACAAATCGCTCAAGTACGTTCCCGGCCTGACGGCCGTCCACCGGACGTCCCTGACGGGCCGCCGCTTAGCTTTGCGTTAGGCGCGATATGAAAGTCATCACCATATTTTTAATTTTAATACATTGTGTAGCCTTTCCGGTACTAGCTGCGGGTGAAACTCTATCTAAGCTAGAGGCTCGCATCAATTCGGAAGGTGCTCGGGCTGTTCTATCCGATATCTGGAACTCCCCAGAATTTGGTGATGTCTTGGATAGCGTTGCATCTGGTGATGAGCGGTGGTTAGAGGTAGGTCTAGCCCTGCGTGAAGAATCAGACGCGGGAGTTACAACAATGTTAAGGGAATCTTTTGCGTTAGCTCTTATTTCCGCTCCAGCGAGAATTCTTCAGTATCAGGAGAATGGGAAACTTGGATTCTCTGTGGAAGAACTCTGCGGATCTGCATTCATCGATGAGCCAGCAATGGGCTACAATGCCTATTTCAACGCTATAGAAAAATCTATACTAGCTATCCGCAGTTCTAGCCTAGTTGAAACAAAGGAAGGGTGTTTGAAAGCTCTAAATGAAGGACGTAAAAGCTACTCAAATTGGAAAGCGTTAAACGAAGAGCGTGAAGCGTATTGAAATATGCCTAACCAACTGTTCCAGTACATTCCGGCACCTTCGGTGCCTCCATCGGACAGCCTAGACGCGGCTTCGCCGCAGGCTGCCGCTGAACAAGGGCGTTAATTGCAGGTTCACTGAGTGCGGCGATAGTTTGCTATGCTTTCTTCAAGTTATTCGATAGGGGAACTTGATGTGAAAAGCTTGCTGTTTGTGTCAACGCTGTTGCTCGTAACTCTGGTCACCAGGCCGAACAAATGGATTTATCGAGCAGCCTTGTTTGTGTTGGGCTGGGTCGTCCTTCAGATAGGGTACTTGTTTGCTAACTTGGCTCCGCTTTTTCCTGGAGCAGTGAGTGATATTTTGGCGGGCAAGGTTCCACTTGGTGCTGCTGTGGCGGTGGGCATTTACCTGCTCGTTTTGTTCCAGGTTAGTCGCACCTACAAGTCGTACATTGGCTTAGTCCATGTTGCGATGCACCGGCGGTTTGGCGTTGCCTCGTAACTCCACAATTAACAAGGCGCAGCAGTTCGCGGCCGATGGCCGCCGGACACCCTTTCCATTGCGGCTCCGCCTCCATTCCAAGGGTGCCGCTGTGCTCAGCGTTATGCAGGGAGGGGGTATGTTCGACAAAACGTACAGGGTAAGCATGCAGAAAACTTATTTTTCTTTGTGTCTCGCCCAGATAGACACCTACCGAAAAATTCTTGCTGACATCAATGAATTAGAGACCGGACACGTTCCGGACGAAGAAGCGCATATCGCGCGAATGAACTTGGCTGTTTTGGAAGAGAAAAAGGAACAGGCAGTTGTCGCCCCAGTTATCTCTGCCGCTATGTGTTTGGAAGCTTTCTCCTACGACTATGCAGCAACTCACTTAGGTGATGCGTACACTAGAAAGCACCTCGAAAAACTGGATGTACCTTCTCGTCTTGTCATTGCCACCAAGCTAGTTACGGGGAAAGACTTCCCGACCGATTGCTCAGCGTACGGCAACATGAAGTCCGTGATTAAGCAGAGAAACAGCCTCGTACATTTCAAATCAAAAAACTTTGAAGTGGGTGATATGGAACAGGCTCGCAACTACATCGATCGGCTATCAACAGAAATTGAAAAGACGGTCGATATCTGCGAAGAAGCTGTTCGTGGAATTATGATTGAGATCGACAAGCTGCATGTGAAGGGGCGGTTTTATGAGTTTTCTATTGAGCCAACCCAGTGCCATGCATAACCAGGCCATCCACCGGATGCCAAAACCTTCGCTTCGCTCTAGTTTTGTCACCGGTGATGGCGAGCGTTATAAATCAGGGAGTAGCCCTTAATGGAGTGGCGCAAGGACGAATACTTAATCACCGATGACAGAGCTCAGGTTCAGCTCAATACAGTGCACAGTCTACTGGCAGCAACGTATTGGGGAAGCCGTCGCCCTTTCGAGGTGGTGGAGCGCATGGTTGCTGGTTCTATTTGTTTCAGCCTTTATTATGGAACGGAGCAAATTGGTTTTGGGCGCGCAGTCACTGACAGTGCTACGTTTACTTGGGTGGCGGACATCGTGATTGAGCCTGCGTATCGGGGTGCGGGTCTTGGTAAGTGGATCATGGAGTGTTTGGCCGCCCACCCGGCCATTAAGGGCACCCAAATGGTGTTGCAAACCCGTGATGCGCACGGGTTGTACGAAAGGTTTGGGTTCTCTGGAAATAGTGCTCTCATGAGCACCGGTGTAACTGATTTATAACCATGCCAGTCACGGCGACGGCTTTTACATTGCGGCTTCGCCTCCATTCCAAAGCCGCGCGTGCTGAGCGGCGTTAGGCACTATGGAGAAGCAATGTCAGCTTTAGATTTTTTGCCTCCCCACTTGGCTGCTCTCTCAATATCAGAGAGAGAAATTGTGTTGTCTCTTGATGCAGCTCTTGAGGCAGTTGACTACCTTGAGTGTCATGGACGACAAATATTGGGCTGGGAAGGTTGGGTAAAAACACCAGATGGTCGCGTAGGTCATGGTAGTGCGCCGCAAGG
Organism: Marinobacter alkalisoli; assembly: GCF_045449855.1. NCBI lineage: Bacteria > Pseudomonadati > Pseudomonadota > Gammaproteobacteria > Pseudomonadales > Marinobacteraceae > Marinobacter > Marinobacter alkalisoli. The sequence continues at coordinate 3,486 of NZ_JBJJLC010000051.1, forward strand.
TACAGTTAGCCTTGAGGAGCTCTCAATAGCCGAAGCAGCAGCGGTTTGCAGAGCGACAATGCCTGAGGATGCCAATAGTTGGGCTGCAGAGAACCCAACATCGCCAGAGTCCTTGTTTTTCTGCATCACTGTGCGTGGTCAATCCAAATGTCGAAACCGATAACTAGGTGGATGCCTAACAAGGCCAGTCACGGCGACGGCTACTACATTGCGGCTACGCCTCCATTCCGTAACCGCGCGTGCTGAGCGGCGTTAAGCTCTGTTGTTGCGTGATGCGCAACATGCTAGCATTGCCTCATGATTAAATCATTCCGTCACAAAGGACTGAAACGGTTCTACTCGACCGGCAGCACGGCTGGCATACAGTCTGACCACGCCAAGAAGCTGCGCATGCAGCTTGCTGCTCTAGAGACCGCCACTTCAGTGGAAGACATGGATATCCCCGGTTTTCGGCTTCATCCATTGAAGGGCAAAGACAAGGGGCGGTGGTCGATTTGGGTAAACGGAAACTGGCGCATGACGTTCGAATTTCAGGACGGCAATGCCTACATACTAGATTATGAGGATTATCACTAATGACTATGCATAATCCGCCACATCCTGGTGAATTCATTCGGGAGGTGTACCTGGCGCCTTTCGGAATCAGTTCCCGTCAGCTTGCTTCCAGTCTGGGCGTTTCACCTTCCACTTTGTCTCGATTGCTCAAAGGGGATAGTGGGATTAGCCCGGAAATGTCTCTTCGGCTGTCCAAGGTTCTCGGGCGCACCCCTGAGAGCTGGTTGGCGATGCAGGATATGTATGATCTCTGGGTGGCGCGCAGTACAGTCAATCTGGATGGAATTCATCCTCTGGATTTCGAAGCAGCTTAACCAATAGTTCCAGTACGTTCCGGGCCGGACGGCCCTCCACCGGACAGCCTTGTCGCCGCTTCGCTCTGCCAAGGCTGCCGCTGAACAACGGCGTTGAGGCTGTAGAAAAACTCAAAAATCCCGCAGCGGTTTGATAGGATCAGGCAAACGGACAAGGAGTCGTCAGATGCCTCAAGCCAAACCCCGTTTCAGACCCTACAACCCCGACCAGAACGCCATGGTCGTGATCAACTACCAGGACCAGCTTCAGCCCGGCACCTTCGAACACGCGGTGCACTACCTGATCGAGCACAAGCTGGACCTGTCGGTCTTCCATCCCAAGTACCGCAACGAAGACACCGGCCGGCTGGCCTACGATCCGGCCATCCTGCTGAAGATCATCCTGTTTGCTTATTCCAGGGGCATCACCTCCAGCCGGGAAATACAGTGGTGCTGCGAGACCAACATCACCTTCAAGGCGTTGTCCTGCGATACCGTTCCCCACTTCACCACCCTGGCGAAGTTCGTCAGCCGCCACTCGGATGAGATTGAAGAACTGTTCGAGCAGGTGTTGTTGGTGTGCCACGAACAGGGGTTACTGGGTAACGAACTCTTCGCCATCGATGGCTGCAAGATGCCCTCCAACGCCGCCAAGGAATGGTCCGGCACCTTCAAGGAACTGGAAGAGAAACGGAAAAAGCTGCGACGACTGATCCGCCTTCACCTGAAGGAACACCATGAACGGGATGAGGCGGCCACCGAGGCCGAACTGGACCGGGATATCCGCCGGGCAAAGACGGTCCTCTCCCTGGACGAATCCCTGAAGAAAGTGAACTGCTTCCTAAAGACGAACCGCCCAAGGATGGGCCGGGGGAAGCGGAGCAAGGAAGTGAAGAGCAATATAACCGATAACGAAAGCGCCAAGATGACCACCAGCAAGGGCACG
>NZ_JBJJLC010000052.1:0-95507 GCF_045449855.1 Marinobacter alkalisoli
CCCAAGCGTCACATGGACGTGCTTGAGCGTGTTTCGGAAGTCCCACCCACGGCCCGGTTCCCACTCCCAACTATCAGGCCTGACCGTTCCCAGCCCCCAGAAACAGCTGGTAAGCTTCGTTATCGGTCATGTCCTCGTAACGGAAGCCGACTTTGTCCAGCATTTCCTCGAAGGCCGCCAGATCCTCATCGTCCACCTGGGCACCCAGCAGTACACGACTGTAGGCCGCGCCGTGGTTGCGGTAGTGGAACAGCGAGATGTTCCAGCGCGTGCCCAGTGACATCAGGAACTTCAGCAGCGCGCCCGGGCGCTCCGGGAACTCGAACTGGTAGACCTTCTCATTGGTCACCGACGGTGCGTGCCCGCCGACCATGTGGCGAATGTGCTGCTTGGCGAATTCGCTGTCGGTCAGGTCCACTACGGAATAGCCCGACTCCCTCAGGTCCTGCACCAGTTCATCGCGGCCGAGGCCGCCGGCCTGGATCTGGATACCCACGAAAATGGTGGCCTTCTTGCTGTCAGCGTAGCGGTAGTTGAACTCCGTGATGCTGCGCTTGTGCAGGGCTTTAATGAAGGTCTTGAAGGCACCCGGCTTCTCGGGAATGGTGACCGCCAGGATCGCTTCACGCTTTTCGCCGATTTCCGTGCGCTCGGAGACATAGCGCAAGCGGTCGAAGTTCATATTGGCGCCACTCAGGGTGGCCGCCAGATTTTCCCCTTCGATCTTCTCGCGCTCGATGTACTTCTTAACGCCAGCCACGCCGAGGGCGCCAGCCGGTTCGGCGATAGAGCGGGTGTCTTCGAAGATATCCTTGATGGCCGCACAGATCTCGTCGGTGGAGACGGTGATCACCTCGTCGACGTAATCCTTGCAGATTTCCCACGGATGCTCGCCGATCTGTTTGACCGCGACCCCGTCGGCAAAGATGCCCACTTCATCCAGCACCACCCGTTCACCGGCCTTCAAGGCCGCCTGCAGGCAGTTGGAATCCTCCGGCTCCACACCGATCACCTTGATCTCCGGGCGCAGGTACTTGATGTACGCCGCCATACCGGCAATCAGGCCACCGCCGCCGACGCAGATAAAGACCGCATGCAGGGGTTTGGTGAACTGCCACATCAGCTCCATGGCCACCGTGCCCTGGCCGGCAATGACGTCCGGATCGTCAAAGGGAGGGATATAGGTGTAACCATGCTTTTTGATCAGTTCCTGGGCATGGGCGGCGGCTTCGTCAAAGGCATCGCCCTTGAGCACGACCTTTGCGCCATGGTCCCGCACCGAGCGTACCTTGATGTCCGGGGTGGTCTGGGGCATGACAATGACCGCCTTGATGCCCAGATTCTTCGCCGCCAGCGCCACACCCTGGGCGTGGTTGCCGGCGGAGGCACAGATCACCCCTTTTGCTTTCTGCTCCTCCGAGAGCTGGGCAATCCGGTTATACGCGCCGCGAATCTTGAAGGAAAACACCGGCTGGAGATCTTCACGCTTGAGATAAATATGATTATTCAAACGCTTGGAGAGACTGCGTGCCTCCGTCAGCGGTGTCTCGATGGCCACATCGTACACCCGGGCATCGAGGATTTTCTTGATATAGCGTTGCGGCATGGGTCCGTCCGGAAGTTAAGGAGATTCGTGGGAAAAACGCACAGTGTAGAAACTTTGGCCGCCCTCCGTCTATAAGCGGTGACGCCAGAAAGGCTATAATAGCGCCAAACCTGTTCACTTCCCCAACCGGAGTTCCCCCATGAACCAGGACGAACTGAAAAAAGCCGTTGCCAAGGCTGCACTGGATTACATTGCGCCCCGCCTGGAGCGCAACAGCATTATTGGCGTGGGCACAGGCAGCACCGCCAACTTCTTTATCGACCTGCTGGCGGACATCCGCAATGAATTCGACGGTGCCGTGGCCAGCTCCGACGCCACCGCTGAGCGGCTGAAAAGCCACGGTATTCCCGTGTATGACCTGAACAGCGTCGGTGAACTGGAGTTCTATGTGGACGGCGCCGACGAGACCAACGAGCGCCTTGAACTGATCAAGGGTGGCGGTGGCGCGCTGACCCGGGAAAAGATCGTTGCAGCGGTCGCCAAAACCTTCATCTGCATTGCCGATGAGTCCAAACAGGTCGGCATTCTCGGGGATTTCCCCCTGCCGGTGGAAGTCATCCCCATGGCCCGCAGCCATGTCGGCCGCGAAATTGTCCGGCTCGGCGGTGATCCCGTCTACCGGGACGGTTTCACCACCGATAACGGCAACATCATCCTGGATATCCATCACATGGACATTTCCCGCCCTATCCAGGTAGAGGAAAAGCTCAACCAGATTGTCGGTGTCGTCACCAACGGGCTGTTTGCCCGCCGCCCGGCGGATCTGCTGTTGCTGGGCACCAGCGAAGGCGTGAAAAGTATTCCCCGCCAGGGCGCCTGAAACCGCCGCACCGGGGCTTTCTGGCATTTCAGGCCAGCCAGCCCCGACCCTGACCAAGCGCTTGCTTGGTCTCTGCAATTGAGCGACACTGCCTCCCATGGTTTCCGATCACTGGGAGATTTGCCGTGTCCGATTACTTTAACGATATCCACGAACAGGCCCGCCTGAGCGCCCGCAATTTTGTTGCCACCCACGTCCTTCCCCACATTGACGACTGGGAAGAAGCTGGTGAATTTCCCCGCGATCTCTACAGGAAGGCCGGCGACGCCGGGTTGCTCGGCATTGGATTTCCCGAAGCTCTCGGGGGCACCGGAGAGGGCGATGTATTCCTGAAAGTTGCCGTCTCCGAGGAGCTGATGCGCTCCACCTCTGGCGGCCTGGTAGCCAGCCTCGGCTCGCTGGACATTGGCCTGCCACCAGTCGCCAGGTGGGCGAAGCCCGAGGTGCGCGAGCAGATTGTGCCGCCGGTACTGCGCGGCGAAAAAATTGCCGCCCTCGCCGTCACCGAGCCCGGCGGTGGCTCCGACGTCGCCAACCTCAAGACCCGAGCCGTCCGTGATGGTGACCATTACGTCGTCAATGGCAGCAAGACCTTCATCACCAGCGGCATGCGCGCGGATCACTACACCGTTGCCGTTCGCACCGGGGGCGAAGGCCATGGCGGCATCAGCCTGCTACTGATCGACCGCGATATGCCGGGCTTCTCTACCGGCAAGAAGCTCCGGAAAATGGGCTGGTGGGCCAGCGACACAGCAGAACTGTTCTTCGAGGATTGCCGGGTTCCCGCCAACCGCTTGATCGGCGCCGAGAATGCCGGTTTTATCGCAATCATGAGCAACTTCCTGGCCGAACGCCTGATGCTGTCCATCATGGCTTACACCACGGCCGAGATTGCTCTGGAAGCGTCGATGGCCTACGCCAGACAGCGCCAGGCCTTTGGCCGCGCCATTGGCGGCTTCCAGGTAACCCGCCACAAGCTGGTGGACATGGCCACCCAGGTGGATATCGCCAAGGAGTACACCTACCGTTGTGCCGCCCTGATGCAGGCTGGCAAGAATCCCGTCAAACAGGTCGCCATGGCGAAAAACTTTGCAGTGGAGGTGTGTGAAAAAGTCACCCGGGAAGCCGTCCAGATTCATGGCGGCATGGGTTATATGCGGGAGTCGGTGGTTGAGCGTCTGTACCGGGATGCCAAGATCCTGTCCATTGGTGGCGGTACCGACGAGATCATGAAGGAACTGATCGCCAAGCAGATGCAACTCTGAAGAGAGACCAACGTTTAGTTTCGATCCACAACAGAGTCCCGTATAATTGCGCCCACTTTTTAAGCGCAGTTAAACGTACCTCAGGAAGGATTGCTCATGAACTTTGACAACATCCCGGCAGGCAAGAACCCGCCAGAAGACATCTACGTCGCCATTGAAATCCCGTCAAACAGCTCGCCGGTCAAATACGAGCTGGACAAGGACATGGGCGCGCTGCTGGTTGACCGGTTCATGGCCACCCCCATGTTTTACCCGGCCAACTATGGCTTCATTCCCCACACCCTGGCCGACGACGGCGACCCCATTGATGTACTGGTTGTCACCCCGTACCCGGTGCAGGCAGGTTCTGTTATCCGCTGCCGTCCGGTTGGCGTATTGAACATGGAAGACGAGGCCGGCGGTGATGCCAAGCTGGTTGCGGTTCCCCACGACAAACTGACCACCTCCTACAAGAACGTGCAGGACGTCGAAGACCTGCCCCAGTTGCTGCGGGACCAGATCCAGCACTTCTTCGAGAACTACAAAACCCTGGAGCCGGGCAAGTGGGTCAAGGTGCAGGGCTGGGGCAATGCCGAGGAAGCCAGGAAGGCCATCGTCGAGTCGGTGAATGCCTACAAGGGCTGAGCACCACACTCCCATAAAAAAACCGGGCCATGACAGCCCGGTTTTTTTATGTCCGGATCACCGACGACTGCCGGTGATTCTGGCATCAGCCACGGGACAGCAAATCGCGCATATCACTGATCGCCGCACTTGCCCGGGACAGGTAGGCCGCCATGGTCAGCGAATGGTTCGCCAATACGCCAAAGCCACTGCCATTCAGGATCACCGGGCTCCACATGGCGCCCTGGGCGCCTTCCAGCTCGATGATGATCTGCTTCACGCTGGCCATGGCATTCTTGTCGGTCAACACTTTGCGGAAGTCGACCTCGACAGCCTTGAAGATGTGCAGCAGGGCCCAGGAGCTGCCGCGAGCTTCATAGAACACGTCGTCTATCTGGGTCCAGGAGGTCTTGACCTCTTCCCCCGTGGCCTCCTCCGCCAGTGGATCATCGGGATTGATGGTGGCAACCGCTTCGGACACGGATGCCTTGCCCACACTCTCACCCAGGGTACGGGAAAGGCTGCCGAGGCGGGTTTCGAGATCCGCCAGCCAGTTATTCAGGTTGTCCGCGCGGGCAAAAAACTGCGCTGACGGCTGATCCGGACGCGACAGCCTGTCCAGGTAGCGATACAACGCCTCGATCCCGCGACGATATTCCGCTTCCGTGGACGGTATGGCCCAGCTGCCGCTGTCAAAGTGAAACTGGGGTTCCGCCACGATCAGGTCGGGGTCTTCCGCCGACTGACTCTGGGAACGGCTGATGTCCTTGCGCATTGCCCGGGACAGGTCGCGTAACTGCACCAGCACGCCATACTCCCAACTGGGCATATTGTCCATCCACAGCCCGGGCGGGAAAATGTCATTGGAAATGTAGCCGCCAGGCTTGTCCAGCAGCGTTTCGGCGACTCGGATCATGGTCACGGTGGTGGCAAACCCTGCAACCGGTTCCCGGTCCATTTCAGACGCAACGGTACGGGTATGCTCCCGCACCGAGTAGGTGTCCGGCTCACTGCTCCAGAACATGCCCAGTATCACCGCTACCAGCAGATACACACCCAGTACAATGAGGATGAATTTACCAATCACGCCACTGCCACCGGCGTAATCCTGCACATCGTCCTTACGATCCCTGAAATATTGTCTGATCCTGCCTGGCATCGGTTAATTAACCCCCGGTCATTTATCGTTATCTGCCTCAAACGGTCGGCCCAAATGGTATCCCATCGCACCGTCCACTCCCAACTTGTGCAACACCTCGTATTCTGCGGCGGTTTCCACCCCGGTCGCGAACACCTTGACCCCCCGACTATGGGCAATGGCCACCACGGACTCCAGGTAGAACCGGTTTTCTTCATGGCTGTCGATACCATGGATAAAGCTGTTATCAATACGAAGCCCCTGAAACCTCAGATTTCTGAGGTAACTGAAAGGCACACCGCCGACCCCGAAGCGATCTACCAGCACCGCCACATTGAGCCGGTTCAGCGCCCGCACCAGCAAGCCGACCGCCGTCCGGTGATGGTGCACGGTTTGTTCTGAAATACCAACCCAGAGCCGTTGCCGCCGGTCCCCGGCAGCCTCCAGTTGTTCCAGCAGATCCTCCCGGAAAGACTCACTGGCCACCGAGGACGTGCCCAATGTCAGCGCCAGACAGTCCTGTGGCTTCCGCCCGAGCATGGCCAGAGCCTCGCGGACCACCAGCCGGTCGATGTCCTCAATCATGCCGAAGCGTTCCGCTATGGGCACAAATACGCCTGCCTTGAGCTCTTCCCCGCCACTGCGGATTCGCGAGAACACCTGATGGTAGACCAGTTGGCCATCACCGTTAAAAACCATCGGCTGCAACCAGAGCGACAGTTGCTTCTGATCAATCGCCGTACGGATAATGGCGCGCCAGGTTTCCAGGGTATGGTGGCCTTCGCGCTCGGGGTCCGCCGCCTGACAATCGGTCTGGGGACTGGTCTGGGCCTGCCTCAGCGCCTCATCTGCGGCTGCCATCAGCGCTTTCGCGTTACGATCCTCCTGGGCCTGGGCAACGCCGGCATGAACCATCACATCCACCGGAGCCGCCAGGTCGGCGTACACGCCATCCATCTCTTCAATCAGTTGATGACACCAGACAATGCCGTCGGCCTGGGTAATGCCCGGCAGAAATATCGCAAACTCGGCGCCGCTACGGCGTCCGGCAAACGCGCCAGTATGGGACCTGACAAACCGGTTGATGACATCGGCAATCCTCAACAGCAACCGGTCGGCCTCGCCACGACCGTAGGTCTGGTTGTACAGCGCAAAACTAGCCAGCTGGATAAGGAACAGTACGCCCGGAGCCGCCCGCTCTTCCGACTCCACCTCCACCTTCAGACGCTGATCGAACGCACTGCGACTGGCCAGTCCGGTCACGGTATCCTCATTACTGACCCGCCGCAGGTGCTGGATCAGCTTCGCCTGACCCTCGAACAGTGACCCCAGGTCGTCCGCCATCTGGTTCATTGCCCGGGTCACCTGGTTCAGGTCGCGGGTGGAATTGATGTCAACACGCTTGCGAAAATCCCGCTGGCCCAGTGCTTCCGCCTGTTTCTCCAGGGCCTTGAGTGGTTTGAGTATTCTTCGAACTATCCAGAACAACAGAAACAGGCCAACACCACCGACCACCATCGTGCCGCCAATCATGCCGATGGTCACATGCCACAGATCGCGGTATGCACGGCCGGGATGACTCACGACTTCCACATGCCCCAGGCGGGACCACCCCCGAACCACTTCCGCCCTTCCCACGGGCAACGGCAAATCCGCCAGGGCCACAAACCAGGACGGCACACCAGCGCCTGACAGCGTTGCCTGCCGCCCCGCCACCCAGTCGCCCTCGTGGTCCATGTACACCACCGACAGGTAGCGGCCGCTGTCGAACACCGAATCAATCAATGATGCCGCGGCCACCGGGTCACGGCCATCAATGGCGTTCGAGAGCGACAACCCCACTGCGGTTGCGCCGTCGCGGGCATGGCCTTCGAGCTGGTCCGATACATAATCCCTGAAACGATCAACACTGAAGGCCAGACTGGCAAGCAGGATCAGCAACAACAGGCTGCCGGTATAGAGCAACACCAGGGAGCGAAGGGAAATCAGCCCCCTCTGGTGACTCGGCAAAGTTAGAGACTGCATCCGTGCCATCACTGGCTGCCTCCGGAGCCTTTCCGGCCCTGAAAAATGTGGCCCTGCCGGGGGTGCTGATGTGACCTGCCCCGCAGAGTTGACAAACATTTACAATGCATGACCTACGCCGACAACATTAAACACTATAGACTCTGAACAGGACCAGTGTCCCGGAGACGGACCCCCGATAACGAGAAAAAGACAGGCCGGAGTACAATGAACGACGAAAGCCAGAAAGAGAAACTCAGACAGCACTTTGCCCGCCGTGTGACGACACAGGCCAGGGTTGTGCTCGACACCTGGCAGAAAATTCATGGCACAAACCAGCAATCCGCGCCGTTTCGCGACGATTTCGCCATCGCCACGGACAAGCTGGTTCGCTATGCCCAGCGTTTTGAAATGACCGGCCATGCCGATGCCGGCAACAAGGTACTGGCACTCCTTGCGGACTGGCCCGCTGGCGAGAACCTCCCGGAAGCTCTGGAGCGACAACTGCAGGATGCCATCGAATTGCTGTCCCGCAACACGCTCCGCCGGACCGACCAGAACACTCCGGACGCTCCCCAGCAATTCCGCCGGACCCCGGTATACATTGCCCTTGCCAATGACGAAATAGCCAGTCGCCTGATCCGCCAGCTGGAATTTTTCGGCTTTCGCGCTTCGGCCTTCAGCAGCGCCGACCAATTGATTGAAGCCTGCGCCCTGCACAAACCCGAAACCATCCTCATGGACGTCAACTTCGGCCATGAAACCAACGCCGGGATAGCCACCATTGAGCGTCTGCAGGACCGGCACGACACCCCCATTCCCATCATCTTCATGAGTCATGAGGATGGCACGATTGAAACCCGCCTGCGGGCGTCCCGTTGCGGGGGTGAGGAATTCTTCTACCCGGCCGTTGATCCGGGCCAGCTGATCGAGAAGATCGAAAGCTACACCCATGGCAACACGGTGGAGCCCTACCGGGTGCTGGTGCTGGATGATTCCCGCGCTCAGGCCAAGTTCATGGAAACCGTCCTGAAAAAGGCGGGAATGATCGCCCACATCATTACCGATCCGATGCAGATCATTCACGCCCTGGAAGAATTCTCTCCAGAAATCATCATTCTCGACATGTACATGCCTGGATGCACCGGCATGGAAATCGCCCGGGTGATCCGCCAGCAGGACAAACTGCACAGCGTCCCCATTATCTACCTGTCGGCCGAGGAGGATGTCTCCAAGCAGCTGCATGCCATGAGTCTGGGGGGCGACGACTTCCTCACCAAGCCCATTGATCCCAAGCATCTGATCGCCACCATCCACAACCGGGGCCGGCGCGCCCGCTCATTGCTGGCACTGATGATTCGCGACAGCCTGACCGGTCTCTACAACCACACCCACACCCTGCACCTGCTGGACCAGGAGATCGTGCGGGCAAAACAGAAGGACCAGCCTCTGTGCTTTGCCATGCTCGACATTGACTACTTCAAGAAGGTGAACGATACCTTTGGCCACCCCATCGGTGATCGTGTTCTACGGAGCCTGTCCATGTTCCTGAAACAGCGGCTGCGAAAAACCGATCACATCGGCCGCTATGGGGGTGAGGAGTTCGCGATCATCCTGCCCGATACCCGTGAAAGCGACGCCCGCAACGTCCTGAACGAGATCCGCGAACGCTTCTCCGAACTGGTCCAGCCCGCAGGCGGCCAGGAGTTCAATGTCACCTTCAGCTGCGGCATCGCTGCCTGGAAGGGCGAAACCTCCCAGGCACTGTGTGAGCGCGCTGACCGGGCGCTGTATCGATCCAAGGAGCTTGGCAGGAACTGCGTGACGGCGGCAACGGACTGACGCCTGGTCAGTCCCGCTCCAGCGTCAGGTACACCGCCGTCTGATTCAGCGGCTCAACAGCATCTCACCGGACCCCACCACTTCAGTCGTATACCGAACCTGTTAGACGATGGTCTAAAAGGACTGCCAAACCGTTGGAAATGAAACAAACGTCTTATGGACGTCTGGCCGGCACCCTCCGACAATGATTCGCAATGTGAGACTTCCCGCTATCACATCCGGAACGTCGAAATGTATTGATCCGAAAGCCATGAGAACGCACCATGATTGGAAAATGACGCCATTTTCGGCGATCCTGTGGAAAATAATGGAAACAAGGCACGTATCATCATGTCGACTATACTCGTACTCCATGGCCCTAACCTGAATATGCTGGGTACTCGGGAACCGGAGCTATATGGCCGTGAAACCCTGTCGGATATTGACGACCGGCTTCACGAACAGGCAGCAGAACAGGGTCATCACCTGCTCCACCTGCAGTCCAACGCGGAGTACGAACTGATTGAACGAATCCATGATGCACGCAATGAAGGTGTCGATTTCATCATTATTAACCCGGCGGCGTTTACCCACACCAGTGTGGCCCTGAGGGACGCCTTGCTGGCATCGGGAATTCCCTTCATCGAGGTGCATCTTTCCAATGTGCATGCGCGGGAAGCGTTCCGCCATCACTCCTATTTTTCCGATATCGCCGAAGGCGTTATCTGCGGGCTGGGCAGCCAGGGGTACGACCTCGCGCTTCAGGCGGCCCTGCAGCGAATTCACTGACAGACCACAGACAATACGGGACCTAACTGACTATGGACATTCGTAAGATCAAGAAGCTGATTGAGCTCCTGGAGGAATCCGACGTCGAGGAGCTGGAGATTCACGAAGGTGATGACTCCGTTCGCATCTCCCGTCGCGGTGAGCATGCTGCCACCACACAGTACATGACCCACTACCCGGCGCCAGCACCTGCACCGCAGCCGGCTCCGGCAGCGGAAAACCCAGCGCCTGCCGCCAGCGAGAGCGCGGCTCCGGCAGCGCCGTCCGGTCATGCTGTCAAGTCGCCCATGGTTGGCACCTTCTACCGCTCACCGTCACCGACGGCCAAGGCTTTCGTGGAAGTGGGCCAGCAGGTCAAAGCCGGTGAAGTGGTCTGCATCGTAGAGGCCATGAAGATGATGAACCAGATCGAATCAGACAAGAGCGGCACCGTCACTGAAATCCTGGTGGAGAATGGTCAGCCGGTAGAGTTCGACCAGCCTCTGGTCGTCATTTCCTGAACTCGGTGATTGCATATCATGGCTATGTTAGAAAAAGTTCTGATCGCAAACCGGGGAGAGATCGCGCTCCGCATCCTGCGCGCCTGTAAAGAGTTGGGCATCAAGACCGTCGCCATCCACTCACAGGTCGACCGTGACCTGATGCACGTGCGCCTTGCGGATGAATCCGTATGTATCGGCCCGAACAGCGCAGCGGACAGCTATCTGAACATCCCCACTATCATCAGTGCGGCGGAAGTGACGGATTCCGTGGGCATTCATCCCGGCTATGGTTTTCTTGCCGAGAATGCTGATTTCGCCGAGCAGGTGGAAAAAAGCGGCTTCCGCTTCATCGGCCCGAGAGCGGAAACCATTCGCCTCATGGGTAACAAGGTTTCAGCCATCAATGCCATGATCCGGGCGGGCGTTCCCACCGTTCCCGGCTCCGATGGTCCGCTGACTGACGACGATGAGCGAACCTTGCGCATTGCCCGTGAGATCGGCTACCCGGTAATGATCAAGGCGGCATCCGGTGGCGGTGGCCGTGGCATGCAGGTGGTTCATTCGGAAGCGGCACTGCTCAAGGGCGTCCAGATTACCCAGAGCGAAGCCCGCAATGCCTTTGGCGACCCGACGGTCTACCTGGAAAAATTCCTGGAGCATCCACGGCATGTCGAAGTTCAGGTGCTGGCTGACATGCACGGCAACTGCATCCACCTGGGTGACCGCGACTGCTCGATGCAACGCCGCAACCAGAAGGTGATTGAAGAGGCGCCGGCTCCGAACATCAATCCGGAAGCCCGCGAGCGCACCCTCAAGGCCTGCGTCGACGCCTGTAAGGAAATCGGCTATGTGGGTGCCGGTACGTTCGAGTTCCTGTACCAGGACGGCGAGTTCTATTTCATCGAGATGAACACGCGGGTACAGGTGGAGCATCCAGTGTCCGAAATGGTCACCGGCGTGGACATTGTGCGCGAACAGCTCCGCGTGGCAAGTGGCTTGCCCCTGCAATATACCCAGGACGATATCCGCATTTCCGGCCACGCCCTGGAATGCCGGATCAACGCCGAAGATCCCAAGACGTTCGTACCCAGCCCGGGCAAGGTCAAACACTTCCATGCCCCTGGCGGTAACGGTATCCGGGTCGACTCGCATCTGTACAGCGGCTATACGGTACCCCCGTACTACGACTCCCTGGTGGCCAAGCTGATCACCTGGGGCGATGACCGCGAGATCGCGCGCCGGCGCATGAAGAACGCTCTGGACGAACTGGTTGTCGAAGGCATCAAGACCAATCAACCCCTGCATCGAAAACTGGTACGCGATGGTGGCTTTAAACAGGTAGACTTCACCATCCATTACCTGGAAAAACTGATGCGGGATTGAAGCAAATATGCCCTGGATACAACTACAGATCCCGGCTGATCCGGACAACGCGGATCAGCTGGAAGATCTGCTCATGGAGATGGGTGCTGAAGCCGTCTCCATGGAAGATGCGGCCGACCAACCGCTATACGAGCCCGACCCCGGCACCACCCCACTTTGGCACCAGACCAGCGTCACCGGCCTATTCGATTCCGAACGGGACATCGACCAGCTGTGCGCCGCTGTCAGCGATGCCTGGCACCAACAGACCCAACAATCCCTGCCGGAGATTGCGGTAACGCTGGTGGAAGACAAGGACTGGGAACGGGCGTGGATGGATGACTTCCAGCCTTTGCAGTTCGGCGAACGGCTGTGGATTGTCCCCAGCTGGCATGACGCCCCCGATCCCGACGCCGCCAACCTGATGCTTGACCCCGGTCTGGCCTTTGGTACCGGCACCCACCCCACCACCGCGCTGTGCCTGCAGTGGCTGGACGGCCAGGACGTGCAGGGCAAACAGGTGATCGATTACGGTTGCGGCTCCGGCATTCTCGGCCTGGCAGCGTTGCTGCTGGGCGCCGATCACGTCATCGGGGTGGACACCGACCCACAGGCGCTGGAAGCCAGCCGCGACAACGCCCAGCGCAACGGCGTCGAAAACAGCCATCTGGACCTGTATCTGCCCGAGCATGAACCCGATACCAAAGCGGATATCATGCTGGCCAACATCCTGGCCCAGCCCCTGATCGGGCTTGCCCCGCATCTGGCCGCCCTGGTCAAGCCCGGCGGCGACCTGGTGCTGTCCGGCATTCTGTCCAACCAGGCCCGCGAGGTCATGGCGGCGTATGAACCCTGGTTTGTGATGGATGAACCGGAACAACAGGAAGAGTGGATACGGCTCACAGGACGACGCATCGACAGGTGACGAATCCACTGCGAACAACTAAACTCCGTGACTCGTAGCGAAGTCGCTTACAGGAACGAAGCATGACCCAAAGCAGCCTGCAGACACGATGCCCCAATTGCGATACCCGGTTCCGGGTAACGGATGAGCAACTCAGTATTGCCAAAGGCAAAGTGCGCTGCGGGAACTGCATGGAAGTCTTCAATGCCGTGGATCACCAGGTCGGACCCTCAGCTTCCGCCGGGTCGTCACACCCCTCCCCTGCACAACCTCCCTCTCCGTCCCCTGAATCGGATGAACCCGCCAGCGGTTTCTCGGCTGACGATGATTTCGTATTCGCCGACAACCCCGAGGAAGATGCAGCCGAGGGTCGGTATGCGGGCTCCCGGATGACCTTTTCCGAGGAGGAGCTGAGTGACAGCTTCCGGTCTATTGACGAAGAATCCGGATCGGAATTCGACGACCGGGACGAAGACGACAGCAAGGACATTGATGAAAGCTGGGCCGAGGCAATGCTGGCTGATGACGACATTGGCAACGACCACAGCGGCCTGTCAGCCACCCGTGAATCCACACCTCCGAATGAGCCTGAGCCCGAGCCACGCCCGGCCATCGAACCATCGGTCAAGCCGGAAGCGGTGATCCCGCCCCGGGACGACGAGGGAACGTCCGACAAGGTTTCGGCCGCCACGGACAGCCCGTTAGGGCTTGAGCCTACCGATGATCATGTTCAACCGGCGCCTCGCAATCTGCCCGAGGAAGACGAGACGGCTCGTGACGAGCCCATGACCGCTTACCTGCCCTACAGCGACCTGCGGCGGGAACCGGTATCGGTGCGCGGCGGCTCGGGAGGGCGAGTGCGAACCGTAATCTGGAGCCTGGTTGTACTGGCACTGATTGGCGTACTGGTTGCCCAGGTCACCTGGTTCCAGTTTGACCGGCTGTCATCCATTCCGGAATTACGGCCGTTTTACGAGCAAGGCTGCGAACTGGCCGGTTGCGAACTCAAGCCGCTGATCGATGTGGACTCCATCCAGAGCCGCAAACTGGTGGTGCGGACCGATCCGGACAACCGCAGCCAGTTGCTGGTGGAGGCGGTGATCATCAACCGGGCAACGTTTGCCCAGCCTTTCCCCGCGATCGCCCTGACCTTCTCCAACCTGAACGGTGATGTAGTTGCCCAGAGCGTCTTCACCCCCGACGAATACATTGCCGGCGAAGGCCGTGAGTTATCAGCCATGCCAACGGACACACCGGTGCGTATCGCTATCAGCATCCGTGACCCGGGCCGGGACGCGGTGAACTACAACATCGCCTTTCAGGCATACAGCCCGTAAGCGAGTCTTTACTTGCCAAAGACAGCCGAACGCCACCGAACAGACTAAAAGTCAACCAGAAAGAACGAAAAATAATCAATTTTTTCACTGCTTTGCCCCTTCAATCGCTGGCGTCCCGGCGGTATCATTACCGCCCTTCGGATCAGGATCGGTTACTTATTGAGCAACCGTTCTACTCCGAGCCTTGCTAAATCCGCTGTGACACGGACTCAGATCATGCTGCCAACGGCAAAAATCGGGCCGTACACGTTGCCCAACCCGCTGATTGTCGCACCCATGGCAGGTGTGACGGATCGCCCGTTCCGCCTGCTGTGCCGGAACATGGGAGCCGGGCTGGCCGTATCGGAAATGGTCATAGCGGACAGCAAGCTCTGGCACACGCGTAAATCCAGGACCCGCATGGACCATGCGGGCGAACCGGAACCAAGATCGGTCCAGATTGCCGGCGGCGATCCCGAGATGTTGGCCCACGCCGCGAAACTGAATGCCGAGTACGGCGCCCAGATCATCGATATCAACATGGGTTGCCCGGCCAAGAAAGTCTGTAACAAGGCCGCCGGTTCCGCGCTGATGAAGGACGAAAGTCTGGTCAGGGAGATACTGGAGGCCGTCGTTGCCGCAGTGGATATCCCGGTCACCCTGAAAATGAGGACCGGCTGGGACCGGGAACACCGCAACGCGCCTTTGATCGCACGCATGGCAGAAGATGCAGGCATTCAGGCGCTGGCGGTTCACGGCCGCACCCGGAAGGATGCCTACAAGGGCGACGCCGAGTACGACACCATTGCGGACGTAAAATCCCGCGTCAGCATACCGGTGTTTGCCAACGGTGATGTCACCTCCCCGGAGAAGGCGAAACAGGTACTCCAGCACACCGGCGCCGACGGTCTGTTGATTGGCCGGGCAGCTCAGGGCCGGCCCTGGATCTTCCGGGAAATCCTGCATTTCCTGGAGACCGGAAAACACCTGCAGGCCCCTCCGCTGGCTGAGGTGGAACAGATCCTGACGCAGCACCTGGATGCCCTGCACCAGTTTTACGGTGAGTTCATGGGCGTGCGCATTGCCAGAAAACACGTGGGCTGGTATCTGCAGTCCCACGACGAGAGTAAACAGTTCCGCAAACGCTTCAACGCCCTGGACGAGGCGGGGGAGCAAAGAGACAGTATTCAACAGTACTTTGCAGGCTTACGAAATGGAGAGGTATTCGCAGCATGACCGCTGAGACTTTGGCAAACGACAACCTGAGCACATCGGCCAACGATGACATTCATCAGTTGCAGACGGTGAACAGCAGCGGCAACAGCGTCACCCTGCGTGACAGCGTCGAAGTTGCCCTGAAGAACTACTTCGCCCAGCTGGACGGAGCACCGGTCACGGAAGTGTACCAACTGGTGCTGTCCGAAGTGGAGGCGCCCCTGTTGGAGCAGGTGATGAAATACACCCGCAACAACCAGACCAAGGCGTCTACCATGCTTGGCCTGAACCGCGGCACCCTGCGCAAGAAGCTGAAGCAATACGGTCTGCTATAATCCAGACACCCGATTGAAACGAGGGCCTCCCGGACACCATTCGCGAGGCCCTCATTCGTTCATCTCCAGCAAAGAATGTGACCGACCCATGGCAAACAAGGCTAACACCCCCGTCCGTCGTGCGCTGATCAGCGTCAGTGACAAATCCGGCATCGTCGATTTCGGCCGTGCCCTGACCGAGCGCGGTATCGAACTGCTCTCCACCGGAGGCACGTTTCGCCTTCTGAAGGAAAACAACATCCCGGTCACTGAGGTGTCCGATTACACCGGCTTCCCGGAAATGATGGACGGCCGGGTGAAAACCCTGCATCCGAAAATCCATGGCGGCATCCTGGGCCGGCGCGGCACCGATGACAGCGTGATGGGAGAGCACAACATCAACCCCATCGACATGGTGGTGGTTAACCTCTACCCCTTCGAAGACACTGTCGCCAACCCCGACTGCGACCTGCCCACCGCCATCGAGAACATCGACATCGGTGGTCCGACCATGGTGCGCGCCGCCGCCAAGAACCACAACGATGTCGCCATCGTGGTGAATGCCTCCGATTACAGCCGGGTGCTGGAGGAACTGGAAGAGAACGACGGCCAGTTGACCTACAACACGCGTTTTGATCTGGCGGTCAAAGCCTTCGAGCACACCGCCGGCTACGACGGCGCCATCGCCAACTATCTGGGCGGCCGCACCCCGGACAACGACAGTGCCGATTTCCCCCGCACCTTCAACGCGCAGTTCGTCAAGGTCCAGGATATGCGTTATGGGGAAAACCCCCACCAGCGCGCCGCCTTCTACGCCGAGCGCAACCCGAGGGAAGCCTGCGTCGCCACCGCCAAACAGCTGCAGGGCAAGGAACTGTCTTACAACAACGTGGCGGATACCGATGCCGCGCTTGAGTGCGTGAAACCCTTCGCTGACCCGGCCTGCGTTATCGTCAAACACGCCAACCCCTGTGGCGTGGCCATTGGCGCCGACATTCGCCAGGCCTATGACCTGGCGTTTGCCACCGATCCGACATCCGCATTTGGCGGCATTATCGCGTTCAACCGTGAACTGGATGCGGATACCGCCAGGGCCATCATTGACCGCCAGTTCGTGGAAGTCATCATTGCCCCGACCATTGCCGCAGAGGCGGTGGAACTGGTCGCTGCGAAGAAAAACGTGCGCCTTCTGGCCTGTGGTGAAATTACTGGTGAACGCGCCAGATCGCTGGACTACAAGCGCGTTACCGGAGGCCTGCTGGTGCAGGACCGTGACCTGGGCATGGTGGCCATGGAAGACGTCAAGGTGGTCACCGAGCGCCAGCCGTCCGAGCAGGAACTGAATGACCTGTTGTTCGCCTGGGAGGTGGCCAAGTACGTGAAATCCAACGCCATCGTTTACGCCAAGGCCGGACGCACCATCGGCGTCGGCGCCGGCCAGATGAGCCGGGTTTACAGCGCGAAAATTGCCGGCATCAAGGCCGCTGATGAAAACCTGGAAGTGAAGGGTTCGGTTATGGCTTCCGATGCCTTCTTCCCGTTCCGGGATGGCATCGACGCCGCCGCACAAGCTGGCATCACCGCCGTGATCCAACCGGGTGGTTCCATGCGCGACCAGGAAGTGATCGACGCCGCCAACGAACACGGCATTGCCATGGTGTTCACCGGCATGCGTCATTTCCGGCATTGATGAGAAACCGAGTCGTGTCGGATTACGCCTTTGGCTAATCCGACCTACATTGAGCCTCAGATTTGAACCGTCGGTCGGATTAGCCGCAGGCGTAATCCGACAAACAGGAAGCAGCTATGAATATTCTCGTTATAGGCTCCGGCGGCCGGGAACACGCCCTGGCCTGGAAAGCCGCCCAGTCTCCGGATGCTGACCGGGTCTTCGTGGCCCCCGGCAACGCCGGCACCGCCCGTGAAGCGGGGCTGGAAAACATCAACATCGACGTCATGGACCTGGACGGGCTGGCGGATTTTGCTGCCGCCAATAACGTCGGCCTGACCATCGTCGGTCCCGAGGCGCCACTGGTTGCCGGTATCGTCGACAGGTTTGACGAGCGCGGCCTGCGGGTTTTTGGCCCCAGCGCAGGCGCCGCGCAACTGGAAGGCTCCAAGGCCTTTTCCAAAGATTTCCTGGCCCGCCAGAACATCCCCACCGCCGCATACGCCAATTTTACCGAGGTGGATGATGCCCTCGCCTATGTGCGCAAACAGGGCGCGCCCATCGTAGTCAAGGCCGATGGCCTGGCCGCAGGCAAGGGCGTGATCGTGGCGATGACACTGGAAGAGGCCGAGGACGCCATCCGCGATATGTTGGCCGGTAACGCCTTTGGTGACGCCGGCAGCCGGGTGGTCATCGAGGAATTCCTCGATGGCGAGGAAGCCAGTTTTATCGTCATGGTGGACGGCGAACACGTCCTGCCCATGGCCACCTCCCAGGATCACAAGCGGGTCGGCGACGGCGACACCGGTCCCAATACGGGCGGCATGGGAGCCTACTCACCAGCCCCGGTGGTGACAGCCGATATCCACCAGCGCATCATGGATGAGGTGATCTACCCGACCGTGCGTGGCATGGCGGCCGAAGGCTATCCGTACAAGGGCTTCCTGTACGCCGGCCTGATGATCGACAGTGCCGGCGCCCCCAAGGTCATTGAATTCAACTGCCGCTTCGGCGACCCGGAAACCCAGCCGATCATGTTGCGCATGAAGTCCGATCTGGTGGAACTGTGTGGCGCCGCCATTGACGGCAAACTGGACCAGTGCGATTCCAGATGGGATGACCGGGCTTCAGTAGGCATAGTGCTGGCCGCCGGCGGCTATCCGGGCAGCTACAACAAGGGAGACGCCATTTCCGGGCTACCCGAGTCTGAAACCGCAGGAGAAAAAGTGTTCCATGCGGGCACCCGACTCAATGGCGAGCAGGTTGTTACCAATGGTGGTCGCGTACTGTGCGCCACTGCGCTCGGCCAGACCGTTACCGAAGCCCAGCAGCGAGCCTATGAGGTAGCTGCAAGGATCCAGTGGGACGGTGTGTTCTACCGCAAGGACATCGCCTATCGGGCAATTGCGCGGGAGAACTCGGGGAATACCTGACTCCAGAATCGCATCAAGAAAGCCCGGTAACACCGGGCTTTCTTGTCTGGCGACCACTGTACTCAGGCCCGAATCAGGAAACCAGGATGCGCTCAAGCGCCGCACGAATCCTTTCCGGGATAGCAACAGCGCATTCCTGTTCACGATCAACGAACACATGGACAACCTGACCACACGCAACCGGCTCCAAATCGCCTTTCTTGAACAGGCCCAGCTCGTATGTCACTGAGCTGTTTCCAATCTTGACTACCCTCAGCCCGGCGTCCAGTACGTCCGGATACGCCACCGGTTTTCTGAACTGACAGCTGGAGCTGACGACGTATCCAACCACCGGCGAATTATGTATATCCAGTCCGCCAACCTCAATCAGGTACTGGTTGATGGTCGTGTCAAAGTAGGAGTAGTAGGTCACGTTGTTCACGTGACCATAGACATCGTTATCCATCCACCGGGTGGTGATTGGGTACAGGACGTCAAACTGGTTTCGTTCCACCGATCTCTCCGCTTGCCATTGTTGAATACTCTCTCCCGTATAAGCTGCGGTTGCGTCAGTTGTTCAGAACCTAATCAAACAACACGACCTGACGAACAGCCTTACCGGCAGCAAGCCTCTCAAACCCTTCATTGATGTCATCCAGCGTCAGGGTATCGCTGAGCAACTTGTCCACCGGCAGCTTGCCCTGACGGAACAGGGTGACATAACGGGCAACGTCGCGAACCGGCACACAGCTACCGACATAACTCCCCTTGAGAGTGCGCTCCTCTGCCACCAGACTGACTTGCTGGATAGCCACTTTCTTTTCCGGGTGGGCCAGACCACCGGTAACCGTGGTTCCACCACGACGAGTGATCTGGTAGGCAAATTCCAGGGCTTTTTCGGAGCCGGCCATTTCAATGGCACAGTCAACGCCTCCATTGGTTAGTGCCTTGATCCGGTCGGCGCAATCTTCTTCCCGTGAGTTAAAGGCATGGGTTGCCCCCAGCTCGCTGGCCAGCGCCAGCTTGCTGTCATCCAGATCAATGGCAATCACCTCACCGGCGCCAGCTACCAGCGCTCCCAGCACGCTGTTCAGGCCCACACCACCAAGTCCGATCACCGCGACGCTCTGGCCCGCCCTGATGCCTGCAGAGTTGATCGCTGCACCCACGCCCGTCAACACGGCGCAACCAAACAATGCGGCATGGTGCAGTGGCAAGTCCGGATCAATCTTGACCAGTGAATCCCGGGAAACAACAGCGTGGTCCGCAAAGGCGGAAACCCCCAGGTGATGGTTAACCGGCGTGCCATCGGCCCGGTGTAACCGGTGCTCACCACAAACCAGAGTGCCGGCGTTGTTGGTTTTTGCCGCCGGCTCACACAAGGCCGGGCGCCCCTCCGCACAAGGCGCACAGTGCCCACAGCTGGGCACGAACACAGCAACCACATGATCACCCACTTTCAGGTCACGGACGCCATTGCCAACCGACTTTACGATGCCAGCGGCTTCGTGGCCAAGAGCCATGGGCACAGGACGCGGACGATTTCCATCGATAACGGAAAGGTCGGAATGGCACAGACCAGCGGCCTTGACCTGAACCAGCACTTCGTTGTCACCGGGTGGATCCAGTTCCAGCTCCTCAATCACCAGAGGCCTGCTGTCCTGGTATGGGCGTTCCACCCCGATGGCTTGCAAAACGGCTGCGCGAATTTTCATGGCGTGTTTCCTCAATCGGTTATTGTTCTGTGGTCAGGCTAACGACTCAGACGGATCCTTTCGACCGGCAGATACGGATCCGCGTTCAATACGCCAGGTCATATCCACCAGATCAGAGGAATGGCTGTCATCGGATTCCGCGATCAGTACCGTCAGGCCTTCGGCCCGCAGGTCGGCAATGACCTCAGACAAACGCCTGGCCAATACCGGTGCGACCCCTTCGAATGGCTCATCCAGCAGGATCAGTTCCCGGCCCGGGATTAGCGCACGCCCCAGCGCCACCAGCTTCTGCTGGCCGCCTGACAACTGCAGCGCCTTGCGTTCACCGAAGTCGGCAATTTCGGGCATCAGCGAATACACCCATTTCAGTCGCTCTTCACCATCCTTGATGTGGTTTGTCCACGCCGGCATGAGCATGTTCTCGGACACCGTCAGCTCTGGTATCAGCCGCCGGTCCTCCGGCATGTAACTGATGCGAAGACTGGCCCGTCGATGCGCCGGCAGTTTGCTGATGTCCTGTCCCTTAAAGGCAATGGATCCCCGGGTAGCGGGTAACAGACCCATAATGGCCCGGATCAGCGTGGTCTTGCCGGCGCCATTGTGGCCAATCAGACCGGCCATCTGACCTTCCGGAATATTCAGGTTTATGTCCCGGAGGATATTTATGCCCTCAATGGAGACGTCGAGATTGGCAATTTCGAGACTCATATCAGTCATCTCCCTCGGCTTTGGGCGCCTTCTGTTTGCCGGTCACAAGTTCCTGAACCTTCTCATCCGCCAGCACTTCGTCTACCGGACCATCCTTGATAACAATACCGCTGGCAAAGGCCAACACCCGTGTCACGTAGCGCTGGACAATTTCCATGTCGTGCTCGACAAACAGTACCGTCAACCCCCTCTGACGAACCGCCTCCATCACTGTATCCATCAAGGCGTATTTTTCTTCCATGCTGACACCGCTGGTAGGCTCATCCAACAGTAACATTCTCGGGCTCCCCAGCATGGCAATAGCAATGTCCAGCAGCTTGCGCGCCCCCTGGGGCATGGCGGTGACCATCTCATCACGGTACTGGGAAATGTTCATCTGGGCCAGAATCTCTGCTGCGGTTTCCAGCCGCTTCGACGTGCGCACTGGCCGAATCATCTGGAACTGTTGATTTTCAGCGGCCGCCAGAGCGATGGCGAGGTTGTCGATAACCGGGAGTTCCAGAAACAGCTGTGGAATCTGGAATGATCGGGTCAATCCCTTTCTCATCAATTTGCGTGGGCCCAGGCCCTTGATGGCTTTACCGCCGAAATCAATGGTGCCGCTGGACGGAGGCAGGTAACCGGTCACCATGTTGATGAAGGTGGTCTTCCCGGCGCCGTTGGCACCGATGACCCCGACAATCTCACCTTCGGTGATGGTCACATTGATGTCTTCAGCGGCTGTCACCGCGCCAAAATAACGGGACAGCCCGGTGGTTTTCAGAATCTCGGTCATGAGGCCACCCCTTTCTTACGGGAAAACAGGCTCCAGATCCCTTTTGGCAGGAACAGGATGATCATCAACAGCACGATACCCAGGATGATTTGCCAGGCATTGGGCGCCAGTTCAATGGCATAGGTTCGTACCAGCGTGAAAATCAACGCGGCGATAAAGGGGGCCGCCACGTGTCCTGTACCGCCGAGGATGGCGATGAACACAAACTCACCCGAGATGGTCCAGTAGGCCATGGTCGGGTCCACATGGCCGGCAGCCAGCGCAGTCATTGAACCACCAATGGAACCGACCGCAGCCGCAATCACATAGTTGATATAGAGCACCTGCTTACGCGATACCCCCATGTACTCCACACGCACCTCATTTTCCCGGATAGCCTCACAGGCCAGGCCGAGACTGGAGCGGAAATAACGATTGAGAAACAGGGCAATCCCCAGCGCCAACCCGAGCGCCAGCAGCAATGCGGTCCTGGAACTGCTCTCACCTGAGCCCGGCGTATAGCCGAGAATAGTCCAGTCCACGACACCAAAACCGTCTGTGCTTCCCAGCCCATGGCTTTTCACCAGAAGCCCGTACAGAATCATCGAAAACGCCAGGGATAACATGGCGAAGAATATTTCCCGATAGCGCGTGACAAGCAGTCCCAGAATCATGGCTACGGCAACCGTCACCACTATGCCCAGAACAATCAACAGCAAGGCATCCGTTATGCCCAGATAACGGCCGCCCAGGCCCACAGCATAGCCGCCAAGGCAATAGAACAGCCCCTGACCAAACGACACCAGCCCCGCCCGCATCAACATGACCACGCCCATCACCACCAATGCGGTGGAAATAGCCAGGGTCGTTGTAAAAACAAGCCAGTTCGGGACCACCAGTGACGCCAGCGCAATAGCCACGGCGACACCGATCAGGGAAATTTCACTTTTTTCCACGATCATCAGATTTTCCTCGCAATCACCTGGCCAAACAGGCCATGGGGTCGGAAGATCAACACCCCCGCCATCACGGCGTAAATGATGAACAGTTCCAGTTCGGGCATGGTGTGGATGGACGTCGCCCGCGCCAGACCGACGATGACAGCGCCCACTGCCGCGCCAGTGATGCTACCCAGGCCGCCGGTCACCACGACGGCAAAGGCCAGTACAATGACCTCAATCCCGAGGCCCGGTACCACGGAGATAATGGGAGCCGTAATACCACCGGCGATGGCGCCCAGGGTTGCCCCGATCATGAAGGTGATGGTGAACATGCGGCGCACGTTAACGCCCATGGCTTCGGATACTTCCCGGTCGTGGATGATGGAACGCAGGATCTTGCCGATCTTTGTGCGCTCAAGCCAGAACCACAAGCCCACGCCAATCACTACCGAGACCGCCAGCACCAGCAGGTCATAACGCGATACGGTCAGTACATCAATGTTGATTCGGCCCAAGGCGGCGTATGGCTGGTACGCAAAGTAGGGGGTCGTGCCCCAGATCAGCTTCATGACGTCTTCGAGAATCAACAGTACGGCAAACGTAATGAGCAGCATCAGGATCTCATCGCGACCATACATGAGCCTCAGTATGCCTCGCTCAATGGCCAGCCCGGTCAGGGCGCCAATCAATATCGCAGAGGCTGCGATAATGGCAAAAGCCATGGCCAGATTGTCTCCACCCCCGGCGTAATACCAACCCAGCGCCGAAGCGGCGGCATAGGCACCGAGGGCATAAAGGCTGCCATGGGCCATGTTCAGAATCCGCATGACGCCGTAGATGACCGTTAAACCCGCCGCCACCAGAAACAACCAGGACGCGTAGATGAAACCGTCAATCAATATTGCCCAGACCGTTAACATCAGTGTGTACTCCTGTTATCGGACCACCGGCAGCCTTGCGGCTGCCAGTGGTTGATCAATGGATCAGTTACAGTCGACTCCGGGGAAGCCTTCCTTGATCCATTGCTGGGCGTTGTATCCGTCCGGAGCAGACACACACTCGCCCGGGTAGGACCGGACGTTGCGCAGTTCAGCCTCGCCATCCTCGAAATGGTATTCACCGTAGGACATCGGCTGCAGGGCCTGATGGCCACCCGCCAGGGCCATGCGCACAGTGCCGCTTACGGATTCGAACTCGGCACCTTTGAGTGCTTCGGCCAGTTGCTCAGAACTGGGGACACCCTCGGCGTCTGAGTTATCGGCGGCGAACTTCAGGGCCAGGACAGCTTGAGCGGCCTTGGAGGCAGGGTAGCTCGGAGGTGTACCATGCTCGGCTACATAAGCTTTGGTAAACCATTCGCTCAGGTCATTTTCCGGCATGAAACCACCAAAGGGACCGCGCCCACCCAGAATCGTGCCATTGGGGGCCTGGCCGTCAAAGCGATGCAGACCGGATTCACCGGTGGTAAGAATCGCCGTCGCTTGCTCCAGCAGACCGCGGGCGTTCGCCTGAGCAGTGAAGGACTCCATGTCTCCGCCCCACATTGACGAGTGGACAATGTCCGGGCGCTGGGTCTGGAGTGCTGAAATCTCAGTGCTGTAGCTGCCCTGGAAGAGCTGCGGCGTCTGGTTAGTGATGATCTCCGCCTCTGGCATCAACTGCTCCATGGCCAGGGTAAAGTCCTGCCAGGAATCCTGCCCCCAGGCGTAGTTCTGCTGAATACCGGCAATGCGAACGGCGTCTGGCCGGGTTTCGGCCAGATACCGCGCCGCCCCCACGTTATCCGCTACCGCATCGAGGCCGGTACGGAACATGTACTGGGGATTGTCGATCTCCTGGAACAGACGGGAGGTACCGCAGTCGAAAGCGATGGTGAACATCTTCATTTCTTCCGCCACCGGGCCAATTGCCAGGCAGTCGCCGGAGGAGATATAACCGATCACTGCATTGACGTCCTGGCGCTGAACCAGATTCCGGTACTCTTCAACCTGCTTGGTAGGACCACCCGCTTCATCGACGACGACGGATTCGAGCGTCAGGCCATTAACGCCTTTGGTGTTATAAGGTGCTGGCAGACTGCCTTCGTTGATAGCCTTGATGACGATCTCCGCCCCCTGGGCAGCAGGCACGCCAAATGGCCCCGAGGCACCACCAGAGAGGAAGGTCACGAACCCCAATTTGAAGGAGTCCTCGGCACTGGCGGTTGCTGCCATACCCATCACACCGACCGAAGCCATGGCCACAGACGTTGCGGTGCCCAGAAGCGTTTTTTGCCAGATGCGACGTTGATTGGAATTTTTCATTTTGTTCTCCTTGATTGTTGTTTTCTGTCGTACTTCAGGTTGTGCTTTTGTTTTGCCTTCTTTGGTTTGGGCAGCTACCGATCAGGATCAGCCGCCGGATTCACCGCGTCGCTTTTTAACCAAAGCGGCGGACGGTTTCAGGGATTCAGCACCGTAAACAACCCAGTTGCCCAGCATGACCCGGGCAGGAGGGTATTGATCGTTGGCCACCGGCGTCCCGATGGCCTGGGCCTGAACAATCTGGTGGGTATCCGGATCAATGTAAGAGACGTAACCCTCCGGATCCTTGGGCAAGGGAATCTCGAGCCCTTCCAGCGCTTCAATCATGGCGTCGGTATCGGTGACATCACCGGCGATGCGAATCGCGCGGGCGATGGTTAACATGCCAGCGTAAGCCCCCTGGGCGGAATAACTCGGATAACGCCCGGACAGTTCATGAAAGCGGGTTACAAACCGGCGGTTTCGTTCGGTGGGAGGCCAGTTAACATGATGACGGGCAGAGAGAATAAGGCCTTCCGGTGGATCGTTCTTCAGGCTTACCAGGGTTTCGTAATCACCACCGGCATCGAAGTTCGCCACCCGCATACGGCTGAACAACTGGGTCGTGCGCGCCTGCTCCAGGAAGGCGACAAAATCGCCTCCCCAGAGGGAGACCACCAGCACATCCGGTGGGGATTCCAGCAATGACTGGATATAAAGCGAGTAGTCGGGCTCGTAGAGCTTGGGCCAGTATGTTCCGGTTTCCTCAAATGGAACGTCGTTCTGTTCCAGGGCTTGCTGGAGGTCACGCCAGGCAACCCGGCCATATTCATAATCCGGGCCCAGAAACGCCAGTTTCCGCCAACCGGTTTTTTCCCGCAGTTCTTTCAGGTAGCGGGCACCGGCTGCGTGTGAATACCAGGTGTCACTCGACACCCGGAAATAGTAGCGATGACCTTCTTCAATGGAGGCGCGAGAAGACGCATGATCAGTCCCCACCATAATGATCCGGCGCTGCCTGGCCAGTCGGCTGACCGCCATACCCACGCCAGAGCTGACGATGCCGCAAAGAATGTCGGCGTTGTCCTGTGCAATGAAATCTTCAGCCATACGCACGGCGAAAGACGCTTTGGAGCGGGAGTCGTCCACAATTACCCGAAGGCGGGGTGCATCGGGGTCGGAAGAAAGTTCCTCGAGGGCAAGTTGGATGGCCACAATGCTGTCCCGGCCGAAGCTGGCAGAACGACCAGTCATCGGATACATACAGGCGACGGTAGCGTCGGCACGGCTATCATCGACCCCCAACTCTACCCTGCCCACCAGCGGGGTCGATGGCTGGGCCGACACATCGGCAAGGGCCTCTCCACTGGCCAGCAGCGCAATCACCACCAACCAGAGTCGCCATGGCCAGGGCCGGCGCGCTGTGGCCAGTGCGGTCTGATACGGGCGGGTTTTTGGTCCCGGCAAATCAGCCTCCTGAGCCGGCCGTGTCCGGCCCATGGTTTTGGATTATTGTTGTAAACCAGTCGTCAGGGTATTCAGCAAAAGTAGGGCCAATGCACTGAAACGAGGCAGGAACCTGGCCTGAGAGGCTGTACCACTCTCATTACGCAGGTAATAACAAGGAAATTTGAGCGGATTTCGCTCATTCATGGTGACCAGGATGAGCGGAATCCGCTCATCAACCTAACCCCAATCGCTGCAAACGGCGTTTGAATGCATGCCGGGACAGTCCCAAATGTTCAGCGGCTTTCCCTTTGCGTCCGCCGGTTTTCTCAAGGGCATCCAATAACAACTGGCGCTCGGTCTGCTGTAAGTGCTGGTCGAAGGAGGAATCGGTGGTCTTCCGACCGGTAGATGCGCTGGAGCTGGAGGCAGGAAACTCACCGGGTAACTGATGGGGCCGAATCAGCTGGCCCGGATAGAGAATCGTAAGCCGTTCTACCAGATTGCGCAGCTCCCGTACGTTGCCTGGCCAGTTGTATGCGGTCAGGCAGTCCAGCGTGTCCGGAAGGATAGTGATGGGCCGGCAGCCCTCTTCCCTGGCCTGGGATTCGATGAACATGTCCAGCAACTTACGCACATCGCCCCCCCTGTCCCGTAATGGCGGAATGGTCAGCTCAATGACATTCAGCCGGAAATAAAGGTCCTCCCGAAAATGCCCGTTGCGGACTTCCGCTTCCAGCGACCGATTAGTCGCGGCAATAACCCGGACATCCGCGGTAGCACTGGCGCCACCACCCACCGGGCGATAGTCGCCGTTTTCCAGGAAATGCAGGAACTTGGCCTGCAGGGCAAGAGGCAGTTCACCAATCTCATCCAGAAACAACGTACCATCGTGCGCCAGGGCTACCAGACCGGGACGTTTCTGGTGGGCGCCCGTGTAGGCCCCTTTTTCGGCACCAAAGAGTTCCGCCTCAATCAACTGCTCCGGCAAGGCCGCGCAGTTGATCTCCACGAAGGCTCTGGAAGAGCGGTTACTCTGTTCGTGAATAGCCCGGGCCACCAGGGCCTTGCCAGTCCCTGACTCACCCAACAACAGAATCCTGCCAGCACTGCTCGCCGATATCCGCTGCACTTTCTGCCAGAGTTGCTGCATGGCGTCGCTGTCGCCCATAAGACCGGAAGATGAGGCCGCCCTGCTGCGATGGTAGGCCAGTTCATCCCGCATCCGGGTTCGTTCAGTCACCGAATCGATCAGGTGAAGCAGTTCATCCAGGGCAAAAGGCTTGGTCAGATAATCCGTAGCGCCGGCTTTCACCGCCTGTACAGCCGCACGCGTATCACCGTGGGCCGAAATCATCACCACCGGCAGATCCGGATACAGACGGGCTGTTTCGTTCAGGACATCCATGCCGCTCATACCTGGCAGCCGCAGGTCCAGCAGCATCAAATCCGGCAAATCCTGCTCAAGGATCGCCAGGGCATCTTCACCTGTATGGGCACAGTTGGTACTGCAATCGGCTTCTTGAAGCGCAAAGGTCAAAGACCGCACGAAACTCTTTTCATCATCAACAATCAGGATGTTCAGGCGCATAGTGGTTTTCAGGAACTCTCTTTTTATTGGTCTGCTGTCAGGGTACCACTCTTGCCGGCGGGCAAGGTGACCAATACCGTTGTGCCCTGCCCGGGCAGACTGCGAAGCTGCATCTCGCCGCCGTTAAGCTCAACAAGTTGACGGGTAATACTCAGGCCAAGCCCCGTGCCATCGGACCGAGTGGTAAAAAATGGCTCGGTCACGCGGTTGAGGGTTTCCTCGGACATGCCACAACCGTTATCGGTGATCTCCACCGCCAGGCAATCACCGGTGCGATAGGCCCGGAGATGCACCATCCCTCCCGGATTGCAGGCCTGAATAGCATTGGCCACAAGATTAACGAGGCATTGAATGATCTGGTCCGGACTGGCATGGATCGTCAAACTGGAATCCCCGGTGGCACTGACCGTCACCTGACGACTGTCAGCCAGCCCGGAGGTCAGCACCGTGGCATGGCGGAAAATTCTGCGGATATCCACCTGCTGTGGCTCGCCCGGTACCGGGCGGCCATAGTCCAGCAGATCCCCGACCACACGATTAAGGCGATCAATTTCATCCTCGACTGAAACCAGCAACTCCCTGCGTTCTTTGTCTGGCTCGCGCTTCTCCAACGCCTGGACCGTCAACTTGATTGTGGCCAACGGGTTACGTACCTCATGGGCTACGCCCGTGGCAAACTCCCCGAGCACGGCCATTTTCTCTGCCTGTACGGTACGCGCGATCATTTCCTGTAGACGGTCTGCCATCGCGTTGAAAGCGTGCGCCAATACGTCAATCTCGTCCTTGTCGTTTCTGGGCGCCTGCAAGCGAAAGTGCAGGTCACCAGAGGCAAAGGCTTCCGCCCCCTCCGTTAAACGGGCCACCCGTCGGCGCAGGCTTCTGGCAAGGGCCCAGAACAGAATAACCGTTCCCAGGGCCAACACGCCGGCGAGGGCGTAGAGTCCCAGTTGGGCGTTACGCAACGGACTCAGAATCTCACCGGCGGAAACCACATAATCAATCCGCCACCCCGGCAACACTTCCGGGCCGGTACGAAGGCCTTCCGGCACCGTTGTCTGAAGGTTACCCGTAGCGTCCAGGAGCTCGCCGTTGGGCGTTCGCAGGAATGGTCGCAACACGCCGGCCAGGTTTTCTGTACGCATCAGTTCTGTCAACGATGCCAGCCGCACATGCAGGGCAATCGCACCCTGTACGGCCTGTTCTGCCCCCGCCCTCAGCGGCTGGCGTATCAGCAACCAGGCCGGACCACCGTTACCCGGCAGCCACGGGCCAATAATCTCACTGGTATCATAGTGTATGACCGGTAACCCGGCGATAGACCAGGCTTCACGATTCCAGTAGGGGCTTCCGGAAGCTGCCTGGCCCGGAATCACTTCCGTCAGGTTATTTCTGCTGTCGAAAAACAGGATGCCATAGAGATCCGGTGAGTCGGCCTCGACCCGCACCAGTTCTTTGACACCGTCGGGAACCGCATCATTGTATGTCAGGTACAAAGGCATGGAAGGGTGGGTAGACAGGGTTTCCAACTGATAGATCCGGTTCTCGATAAAACTGGTTAACCGGTTTGCGTTTCCGGCAACCTGGGCCTCAAGACGCTCTCCGGCAAGCCGCTCGTTGACCGAATCCGATACCGCGGTATAGAGCGCACTGAGCACCGCGACAGAACCAACCATCAAGGTCAGGGAGATAAAGGAATAACGGCCAACCAGACTTAACCTGGGCTTCATGACAACCTCATGATTCTTGTTTTTGGCAGACGATAAACAGAGTAAGTGTTTTGGGAGATTTCACAAACACTGGCATCGGTCCCCCGATCGCCCTGAACTCAACCGCATCGCCATCCCCCCGGACATGACAGTGACAGTTGAAGCCCGGTCCTTGACCGGGCTTTTTTTTAAGTTACTGTAACCCTTGCCTGATACGGACAGCCCCCCAACGGAAACGGAGCCGGATTTCCAATGACATCGACACCCCGATTGCCAGTGCTGCTTCTGCTTGCCCTTGCCACGCTGCTTTGGGGTTGCTCACGCCAGGACATCTACGACACCGCCATTGGCTGGGAGCGCTCATCCGCGGGGCTTGAACCAGACCGGGTAGCGGTTGGGGAAATGGACATTGCCTATCTCCGGAACAAAGAGTCAGCCAATGGCGATAGCGTCGTTCTCATTCACGGATTCGGCGCCAACAAGGACAACTGGACCCGCCTGGCCGCGAAGCTGACCGATGACTTCAACGTCTACGCCATCGACCTTCCCGGTCACGGTGACAGCAGCAAGGATCTGGATCTCGGCTACCGCTTCGAAGACCAGGTTCAACACGTGTCCCGTATTCTCGAGACACTCGATATCGACCAGGCCCACATGATGGGCAACTCCATGGGGGGCGCCATCACCGCCCTCTATGCCGCGACCTTTCCCGAGCAGGTTCGTTCTGCTGTCCTGTTCGATCCCGCAGGCATCTTTGAATATGACAGTGAACTGGTGGACCTGGTAACGGAGGGCGACAACCCGCTGATCCCACGAAAGCCCGGGGATTTTGATCGTCTGATGGACTTCGCGCTGGAGAAGAAACCCTTCGCGCCCTGGCCGATCCTGGATGTGATGGAAGAAAAGGCCATTGCCAACCGGGAAGTCAACGAGGTTATTTTTGCCGCCATTCGCGACACCGGCTACGAACCGGACTTCCGTAACGCTATTACACAGATCCGCGCTCCGGTACTGGTGGTGTGGGGGAAGGAGGACCGTGTGATAAATTATCGCAACGCCGATGTGTTTGTGGAGCGCATTCCAAATGCCCGAAAGGTACTATTGGAAGGCGTGGGGCACGCGCCCATGATAGAGGTACCGGAAGAATCTGCCAGACTGTTTCGGGAGTTCATTCAATCCAGCCACTGATCCGATAGACCACCACCATGCCAGAAGCAATCTGGATTTCATTCGCCTTTGGCCTCGGGCTGTTGGTAAAAACCGCCGGCCTGCCACCCCTGGTCGGTTACCTGGCGGCCGGATTTGTCCTGAGCGGCCTGGCCGAAACCATCGACATCACCGTTGAGGCCACCAACGCCCTTGAGCACATCGCTCATCTTGGCGTTCTGCTGTTGCTGTTTACCGTGGGCCTGAAACTCAAGCTACGCTCGATCATCAGCCCGGAAGTCATCGGCGGCAGCCTGTTCCATTTCTCCATCACCTGTGCGGTATTTACCCCGGGACTGTACCTGCTGATGGACCTGTCCTGGCAGACAGCGCTGTTACTGGCCGTCGCGCTGTCGTTTTCCAGCACCGTACTCGCTGCCAAGGTGCTGGAAAGCAAGCGGGAGCTGCGTGCTTTTCACGGTCGCGTGGCCATCGGCATCCTGATCATGCAGGATCTGATTGCCCTGGTGGTGATGAGTCTGGCTGCGGGACAAGCGCCATCCCACTGGGCACTCATTGTCTTTGGCTTGCCACTGCTGCGCCCACTGCTGTTCCGGCTCCTTGATGCCAGTGGCCATGACGAACTGCTGGTTCTGCTCGGGCTGCTGCTGGCCCTGGTGCTCGGCGGGTTTGGCTTCGAAGCGGTCGGGCTGAGCTCGGAACTGGGAGCCCTGGTGTTTGGCGCCATGCTGGCCAACCATCCACGATCCCAGGAATTGGCCAAATCCCTCTGGAGCGTCAAGGAAGTCTTCCTGGTTGGTTTCTTCCTGCAGATCGGCATTAGCGGACTGCCCGACGGCGATGCCCTGATCTTCGCACTGGTTGCTTCGGTGGTGTTGCCACTGAAAGGCATACTGTTCTTCTTTTTGCTGCTCGCCTTCCGACTTCGGGCCCGCAGCGGTTTTCTCAGTGCTCTGTCACTCACCAACTACAGTGAGTTCGGCCTGATTGTCGCGAGCGTTGCCTTGCCGGACTGGCTGGTGCCACTGGCACTGACTGTAGCGATATCCTTCATTGTGTCCGCGCCGGTCAATCGTTTTGCCCATACCCTTTACGAGCGTTTCAGCGCACGGCTCACCCCCTACGAAGGCCAACGCCACCACCCCGATGAACAGCCGATTTCACTGGGAAGCACCAGGATGCTGATCATGGGAATGGGCCGGACCGGTACAGCCGCCTATGATCACCTGGCCCAGTCTGAACCCCGCGTTATGGGGCTGGACTCGGATCCGGCCAAGGTCGCCAAACACCAGAAGGCGGAACGCAACGTGGTCTTCGCGGACGCGGAGGATATGTCCTTCTGGCACGGCCTTCATATGCCATCGGTTGAAGCAGTCATCCTCAGCATGGGTGACATTGAGGGTAAACTCATCGCCGCCCGGAATCTTCGGAAGAAAGGCTTTTTGGGTTACATCGTGGCTCACACCATGTACGAGGATGAAGCACGACAGATTCGGGAAGCCGGGGCGAATGAGGCCTATCTCACCATGAGCGAAACCGGTGTCGCGCTGGCCAGCCAGTTAAAGAGTCGGCAAAGTGCGGTACCTGGACACACTGCGGGAGCAGAAACCTGATGTTCGAACCGGCCGTGTCCGGAGAAAGCCGGATGACCCAGATGACCTCCCTGCACGAGGAACGCCTGGACCATGTGTTCCGGGTACTCA
The DNA here is from genome assembly GCF_045449855.1 of Marinobacter alkalisoli. Lineage (NCBI taxonomy): Bacteria > Pseudomonadati > Pseudomonadota > Gammaproteobacteria > Pseudomonadales > Marinobacteraceae > Marinobacter > Marinobacter alkalisoli. Next base: position 32,734 of record NZ_JBJJLC010000052.1, read on the forward strand.
AGGCAACCGGGGCGACCCGCGTGTTGGATCTCGGGTGCGGATCGGGTTCATTGTTGTACCGCCTGCTCGCAGATGCTCAGTTCAGCTCGATTACCGGGCTGGAGCATTCCGGCCTTTCCCTGCAGCAGGCCCGCGTCAATCTGGCGGCCTACCTGTCTGAAGGCGCTCCCCGGGTTCGATTGATTCGTGGCTCCTACGCCGAGAGCAACCCCGCGTTGTCAGGCTACGATGCCGCCGCGATGGTGGAGACTATTGAACACGTCTATCCCGGACAACTCTCGAAGGTGGAACTCGCGGTGTTTGGCGAATACCGGCCGGGCTGCCTGTTCATGACCACCCCCAATCGCGAGTACAATCCGCTGTTCGATCTGGCCGCCGATGAATTCCGCGAGGAGGACCACAAGTTCGAGTGGGACCGTACCAAATTCCGTCGCTGGGCTCGTGGCGTGGCGGAACGTAACGGGTATCAGGTGGAATTCGGCGGTATCGGTGAATACGATCCCGAAGTGGGCCACCCCACCCAAACCGCGTTTTTTACCCGGCTGGACTGATTCAGCGAATTCTGCGCCAGGCCGTCAGTTCAGCAATGGTGTGCTGGAATTTTCGCCGGGTTTCACGGATGACAAACGTCACATCCATGGGGGACTGAATCAGCTCGAAATGATCGGACAGTATGTCCCGCATGCCATCCAGCACACTCCTGGGCTGACCATTCAGTTCGAAACCGCCAATCCAGTTGTTGCGGGGCGTAAACTCCTCCATCAGGGTGTAGGGAGAGCTGATGACCAGTGTGCCTCCCATCGCCAGGCGTTCGTGGATACCGGCAAGAAACGCCCCGGGGGCCTGTAGCCGGTCGATCAGATTACCGGCAAAAATCAGGTCATAATTCTGATGCTCCGCCCCTAACTGGCAGGCGTCACCCGTGGCAAACGACACCCGCGTGGCGGCCCTGGACAGCCCCAGATCTTCCAGGTTTATGGTCACCCGCTCACCCAGTTCTCCTTCGTCCCGGCGAAAGTAATCGATTTCACCGTGCTGCTTGAGATGATGGGCCGCATCCACAAACCGCTTTGAGAGATCGATTCCCACGACTTCATCAAACACCCGGCCCAGTTCAAAAGCCGTACGGCCAACGGCACAGCCCAGATCCAGTGCCTTGCGCTTGTCCCGCCCGGCCATCATCTCCAGACAGATGCCGGCGCACCGTGCGGGGTAATTACTCACCCCAAAATAGTGATCCCCGAAGTGGAATCCCAAATACTGGCTGAGCAGTTCATCGGTTTCGTACACGTTCATGGCTGGTCCTCAGCAGTGTTCCGGTCACGCACAACTGCGGAACCCGGTGTATACGTCGCTTCTCATGGGCAGGTATGCCTGTCGATAGGTGCCCCTGATCAGCGAGGCCGAGGTGGCACAGCTTCCGCCACGTGTCACCTTGTGGTCACCGAACTGCAGGGTCGACATGAACGGGTACATATCGATCCGGAAGCCATCGTAGGGAAAGAACTGGCTACTGGTCCATTCCCAGGCGGTACCGATCATCTGACGGCAACCAAACGGGCTCTCACCTTCAGGGTAATCCCAGACCGGATTTTGTGCCATAGTGCGGCCACTCATATCGGCACGTTCCGGACTCACCGGGTCGTTACCCCAGGGGAATCGCCGGAAGGGCTCGCCTGGCCGGTTCCCCAGCGCTGCCACTTCCCACTCGTATTCAGTGGGCAGTCTCCGACCCGCCCAGCGGCACCAGGCTTCCGCTTCCCAATAAGTCACATGGGTGACCGGAGCATCCAGATTCAGTGGCTGCCAGCGATCAAACAACCGCTCCTGCCACTGTTCATCGTGCCAGCGCCAGTACAATGGATGCCGGGGCAAGCGCATCAGCGGCTCTTCACTACCGTGGACCAGCGCAACGTCGATCTCGGTCTGCAGCCATTTGCAGCCGCCAAGCGACCAGAGTTCCGGACGCCGGTAGCCGCCATCCTCCACAAACATCAGAAAATCCCGGTTGGACACCGGCACACGGGAGATCGCAAATGACGCCAGCTCCACCTCGAATCGGGGCTTCTCATTGTCAAAAGCGAAATCATCCGTGGCATAACTCGCGGACTCCCCGGGCATGCCGATCACCCATCGCCCTTCCGGAATGGTGACATCCCCGGCCACCTGGTCGCCGGGCGCCGCGCGTTCCGGATTGTAGTCGGGCGAGGCCGGGTAACCCACCGTCTGCCGACACCAGATCAGCGACTCGATATGCATGTTCTGGTGGAATATGGCGTAGCGATAAAGATACAGATCTTCGTCTGTCAGCGGCTTGTGACGGATACGCTCCGCAACGCGGTCGTAGATGGTGTCGAAATACGCCAGGGTGTCCGCGCGCCCCGGGAACAGTTCCTGGCACCAGCGATCACGGTGATCCACATGAAAGGAATCCCACAGATCATCCATCGCGGGATTATAGCTTGGGGTGCCATCCAGCCAGTTGAGCACAAACACTTCGTAAAAAAAGCTGGCGTGCCCCATCTCCCACAACGGGGGATTGACCCCGGGATGATAGGGCACATCCAGCCTGTCGTCCGGCAGGGAGGTTATCAGCGCCCGGGTGCGCTGCCGGGCCTGCTCCAGTTCTGCCAACAGTGTTGCCTTGTCCACGCTATCGTTCTCCAAACACATGGGTCTGACAAGTACGATAACAAACTGTCTGCAGGATGAGTGCTCAGGCAGCGGATTTTTTGCAGTTTTCCGGCCCGCTCCCTGGCTCCATGCTGGAACGGGTGCGGGCGCCTCTCTCTGACCAGCCCGTTTTTTGGTTATATACCCTATTCAGGGGATTTCGACTGTACCTGCACTTGCCATAGTTCCCATGCGGAACAATATAAAAAGTGGAAGGGTTTCCCCGATGATGTCCTTAAAAAAACTGTCCTTGGCCTCGGCAATTGCAGCCAGTGTTGCGCTGACCGGCTGCAGCAATTCATCTTCCAGCGGCTCCGACGACGGTGCAGGCACGGAAGTAGGCGGTACCGTTAGCGCCCCCGGAGGCCAGGTTGCAAGCTTCCGGGAACCGACCCTATTCGAAATTGCGTCCGGTTTCCTGGTGTCGCCCGCGGCCGCTGCAATCAGCGGTCTGCAACCAGTTGAAGGCGCAGACGTCGAGCTGATCCGGGTGGACGACGACGGCACCCAGATCGGCGAGGTCCTGGCCACGGGCCGGACCTCGGTTGACGGAAGTTACACCCTGACACTGCCGGAAGGCGTCAACCTGGCGGGCAACCTGGTGGCGCGCATCACCGGCCCGAACGACGCACAGATGCGCTCGCAAGTGGTGGAACAGGCGGTGGATATCGACCCCGCTTCGGAATTCATTCTGCAGAAGTTTGTCGACAGCGACGCCTCTCTGGAGTCTCTCGAAGTCAACGATGTGGTGAGAATCCGGAACCGCGTCGAAGAGTTCGATCTGACCGCCTCACCAGACTTCCGGCTTGCCGACATGCTGGCAGAGCTCGACAAGGTTGTCGGGGAAGATCTTGAGGCACAGATTGCCCTGGCCACCACCGAAGCGGGGGATGCCAGCACCATTGCGGGCAATTACCGCACCTCTGCCATGGTGTTTGGCCTGCACGATTCCGACAATAACAGTGGCGGTACCTGGGACGTTGGTGTGTTTGGCGGAGACTTTGAGTTCACCGCTGGTGATGGCGGCAACGTCACCTTTAACCGCTCTTCAGAAGAAGGAACCGACTCGCTGCTGACCGGACCTGAGCTGGCGAACACTTTTCTCGAGGTACGCAGCGAGATTGACAACGAGCAAGACCAGTTCCCGGGCACCTTCTCCAGTGACAGTATCCTCAGTGTTGAGGGTGACTTCAGTGAGGAGGTGGGCGATACCGAGGGCTTCCGCTCACCCGCCTTCACCTACCGGCTTCAGAAAGCTCTGGACCACAAGCTCTTTGTGTTGTCGCCCAGCGAAACCGTGATTCGTTACGGTCTGACGGCCGAGGGTGACCTGGACCCGCAGAACAAGCTCGGCGATGAACTCTTCCAGTCCCTGGAGATATTCGCCGCCACCCCGGAGGGGGATAGCGACATTCTTCTCGCCGGAGATTTTGGCCGGGTCTACCTGGGCAGCCAGCAGACCGAAGGTGGCGATATTCTGCTGGAATCCGAACAGAATGTGGTGACCTTCAGTAACGACGGAACTGCAGGTGCCACTGCAGGCGCGGCACAGGAACTGCGGCTGGATCCGGGCGGAGCCGCCACCTACGTCGAGCCGGCGCCGGGCAGTGACGAGACCGGCCTGCCCTATACCATTCGCGGCGACGGTGACATCGAAAGCATAGGCGGCCCAGCCGACGGTTTTATCAACGACTCTCTCGACTTCATCTCGCTGCTCGCAGCGCAGGACGTCGAGAGCAATCCAATGACCTGGGAACTGGGCAGAACCCTGATGGTCCGGCTGCCGGACACCCAGCCCTCCATCGCCGATAAACGTTATCGCCTGCTGAGCGTGTACGCGCGCGTGGACCTGGGTGGCGATAGTCTTGAGGCCATCCGCCTCGGCGGACTGCGGTTCAACTCGTTCCTGAACATGACCTCCGAAACAGAAGCCGACTTTGAGGGCGGTGTGGTACGGGTGGAACGCGCCAGCTTCACCGACCAGGTGAGCCGTGACTCCTTTGCCGACCCCCATGACGATGTAACCGTCAGCGTGGATGCCAATGGCGCCGCCACCATCAGCTTCAACTACGACGAAGGCGCTTCCCAACTGGATGGGTTCTTCAACGAAGACGCCAGTATCGGCATCTTCACCAACCGCTACATTGCGGGAGGCGAATCCGACCGCCTGGGTATGGCCATTCTGTTGGAAGTAGACCGGTAAACCGGTCTACTTGACGTAAGGAGCTACATGTCGAAGCAATGGGCACCATCGACGGTTCTGTCGACTGGCATCGCCGTCGGTCTGGCCCTGTTCCTGCTTGCTCTTTACTTTGCCACTGGCGTGCCCCGCCTGGGCATCACCACCGTGCCTGGCCAGGAAGGCGCGCGCATTGTCGACGTTGACCCGGAAGGCCCCCTCGCCAGAATCCTGAAACCCGGTGACGAGCTCATCGCCGTTCGTAGTGAAACACGGGAAATGGCCCTGGAACCGTTTGATGCCATTGCCGAACCGGACGATGCCGCCACCTACGGCCCCTACAACCGATTCTTTGAACGCCAGGATCACCTCTGGACAACGCTGCAGTCAGACCGCGTCAGTTTTGGCTTCAAAGCCGCGGAAAGCATTCCAGGCTCGGACACGCAGGCGCTGGTTCAGCAAACTGACTGGGTGACCGTTAACCTGACAACTGACGTCAGCCCGACAGACCTGTCACCCGAGTTCTGGTACCAGGTGATTTGTGGCTTGCTGATCTTCTGGATGGGGGTCGCAGCCTGGGCGTTCGTCCAGAACGAGCGCGGGCCATTTTTTTACGCCCTCGCCGGCTTCGGCATTGCCGTGGCGATTATTGCCAGCGCGGTGTACACCACCCGGGAACTGAGCCTGCCGGCAGACCTTCTGCTGGCCCTGTCCCGTAGCAACCAGTTCGGAGCCATGCTGTTCGCCGGCGCTGGCACCACTCTGTTGTGGCATTACCCGACATCCCTGTCCCATTTCCGCTTCGAATGGCTGATGCTTCCCCTGGTGGCGCTGATCCTGGCGGCAAACTGGGGGCAATGGATCGACAGCCTCGACATTACCGCCCGCTATACCCTGCTCGCCTGGGCGCTGACGGATGTCATTCTCGCGGTTGTCCAGTGGCGGCGAACCCGGCGGGAGCCAGTGGCGCGGGCGCGCCTGAAATGGTTTGTCTACTCCTGGTTCGGCGGCATCATCAGCTACCTGTCGCTGGTGGTTGTACCCCAGGTGATCGGCTACCCCTCCCTGATCCATCAGAAATACGCCTGGATCCTGTTCGTCTTCTCCTACCTCGGCATTGCCCTCGGTATCGTCCGGTACCGGCTGTTTGACCTCGACCGCTGGATCCTGGTGGCCTGGTTCTGGTTCCTGTGCGGCATCCTCGTTATTGTGATCGATGGCCTTCTGGTGCTCTGGCTCGACCTGCAATACTCCATGAGTCTGGTGGTGAGCCTGGCCCTGGTGGGCTGGGTGTATTTCCCGTTGCGGCAGATGTTGCTTCGCCGCTTCCTTCCCTCTTCCGCCAGAGAGGACCAGTGGGAGCAACTGCCCACCATGATCAGCGATGCCTTTGAAGTTGGCGGCAGCATCGACAGGCAATGGCAGAAGGCCTTGCACAGGTCGTTCAGCCCGCTGCAGACCCGTCGCCTGGAACACGGCTGTACCACACCGGCTGTGCTGGACAATGGCCTGAAGCTGCGAACACCTCTGCTGGGCGAATCCGCCTGCCTGGAAATGAGTTACGCCAACCAGGGACACCGGCTGTTTGACCATCAGGATACGCAGTTTGCCGCCCGGGCGATGGAGCTCTTTCGCTTTGCCCGCCAGTACCGGGACTCCTTCGAGGACGGCATCAAGACCGAGCGTGAACGGGTAGCCCGGGATCTGCACGACGACGTCGGGGCGAGATTGCTGTCCATCATATACCGGGCCAACGACACCGAACTCAGCGGCCTGGCACGGGAATGCCTGCGGGAACTGCGCGGTGTTATTCAGGGGCTCCAGAAACAGATCGTGCCTCTGGACCAGAGTTTTTCCCGCTGGCACATCGAAGCTGGTGAACGCTGCCAGTTGTTCGGAATTGATCTGGATATGACCCTCGCCCCCGACGCCGCCATTATAACCCTGACACCCCGGGTGGAACGGAACCTGATGAGCATTATCCGGGAGTTCCTGAGCAACACCATTCGCCACGCCCGGGCGACGGATGTCCGGTTGCACATCCGCTATCAGGACAGCTGCCTGATCCTCGACGCCAGCGACAACGGCATCGGCTGGGGCACTGAACTGACCGCAAATGCCAGCGGCATCGGCCTTCACAGCATTCGCGAGCGATGCGAAGAACTGTATGGCGACATGCGCTATTACTGTCCGCTGAACAGTGGCGCCGGCATGATCTGCACATTGCCGGCGCCCGGAGCTCCACAATCATGAAACAGGTGTTGATCCTTGAAGACCTTAAAGACGCCCAGCGGTGGCTCACCGGGGCTGTTCTGGCCTCTTTCCCGGAGGCACAGGTGCATTGTTGCGATACCCTGGGTTCGGCCCTGGCCTGGCTGGACGGTAAGCAACCCGAGCTGTGCCTGGTCGACCTGCGCCTGCCGGACGGCTCCGGCGTCGACTTCATTCGCCACTGCAAGTCCGTCGCCCCGTCCGCCCATCAGGTGGTCACCACCATTTACGACGATGACATTCATCTGTTTCCCGCCATACAGGCGGGCGCCAACGGATACCTGCTCAAGGACGAGCCGCGCCAGGTGATTGCCGATGCGCTGAAAAAGCTGGCCACCGGAACGCCGCCGTTGTCGCCCCAGATCACTCAGCGCATGATGAATTACTTTCAGCAGGTGCGATCAACGCCCCTGGGGCAGGAGGGGCGACAGGAGACCGCCGGAGTACTCAGCTCCCGGGAGCGGCAAGTGTTGGAGATGATCGCCCGGGGATTCAAGACCGCCGAAGTGGCCGACATTCTGGACGTCAGCTATCACACCGCCGCGCGGCACATCAAGAACATCTATGCCAAGCTTGGCATCAGCAGCCGCGCCGAGGCCGTGCAGGAGGCTATCCGCCTGGGGCTTTATGATCCTCATGCCTGAGCTACCCCCAGACCAACATGATCATCGGCACAGCCACGACCGTGACCAGGATCGACAAGGGCAACCCCAGGCGCCAGTAGTCCCCGAACCGGTATCCCCCCGGTTCCATCACCAGGGCATTGGACTGGTGCCCGATGGGTGTCAGAAAAGCGCATGACGCTCCCACTGCAACACCCATCAGCACTGCGTCAGAAGGCATGCCCAGCTCCGCGGACAGGCTGAGGGCAATAGGAGCCACCAGTATTGCGGCAGCGGCGTTATTGACCACATTCGACAACAGCATGGTACCCACCAATACCACCGTAAGCACAATGGCCGGTGCCAGCCCGTCGCTCAGTGCCAGCATCTGTGCCGCAATCAGTTCGGCGCCGCCGGTGGTTTCCAGGGCCTGACCAACGGGAATCATGGCAGCAAGCAGCACAATGACGGACCAGTCGATAGCCTTGTAGGCATCCGGGGCACTGAGCAGGCCCGCCAACACCATCGATACGGCGCAAGCCACCAGTGCCACTGGTGGCGCCAGCCAGCCGGCCACAATGGTGACAATGGCAGCCATGAACAGACCACCGGCCAACATCGCATTGCGCTCCCGCCCCAGCCTGAGGCCACGTTCAGCAAGGGGCAGACAACCGAGTCGTTGCAATGTGCCACCCAGGGAATCCTCGTGTCCCTGTACCAACAGGATATCCCCCGCCTGAATGCGCACATCCCCAAGCCGGCGCTTCAACCGGTGCCCCTGACGCGCCATGGCAACGATATTAAGGCCATGGTATTCCCTCAGGTTCAGACGATTGGCGGTCTGTCCCACCAGGCTGGACTCAGGGGTTACCACCACTTCCGAAAGCCGGACCTCACCAGAGGCCAGCTCCTTCCGGGGCCGCGTTTCGTCCCCTTCCTCCCGGGCTTCATCACCGTCGTCTTCACTGGTACTGGCAAGCGCCAGCCCCGTGTGATCCAGAAAATTCTGAAGGCTCTCCGTGTCGGCTTCCACCAGCAGGACATCCCCTTCTCTCAAAACCTTGTAGGTGGATGGCGCCAGCGACCGGCTGTCTTCCCGGATCAGTGCCAGCACGACCACGTCGTTCTCACTGTCAGCGTCGGTTAACAGATTGTGGAGCGTGGCCCCTGCGTAGGACGATTCCTCGGGCACCTGCAGTTCGGTGACATAATCACCGACACTGAACAGCTTGCCTCCATCATCGCTGTCTTGCCGCTGAGGCGTCAGGCGCCAGCCTGCCAGGGTAATGAAAGCAATGCCGGCAAGCGTGATCACACCGCCGACGGGGGCGAAATCAAACAAACCAAAGGAGCCGGTTTCGCGGTAGCTGGCTATGATGATATTGGGCGGCGTCCCGATCAGCGTCATGGTGCCTCCCAGCAGGGAGCCAAAGGCCAGGGGCATCAGCAGCAGGGAGGGCGATCGGCCCGCTTCCCGCGACATCCATACCGCCACCGGCATCAGTAAAGCCAGGGCGCCGACGTTGTTGATAAAGCCGGAACAGAGTGCAACCACCGCGGTCAACATCAGCACCTGCAAGGTTGGACGATGCCCCACCCGCCCCAGCAAACGGGCAATGCTATCGACCACGCCACCATTCACCAGGCCCTGACTGATCACCAGGACTGCGGCAACGGTAATCACCGCCGGGTGGCCGAAGCCGGAGAACAGTTCATCGCTGGGTATCAATCCCGCCACTGCAATCGCCAGCAAGGCGAGCATTGATACCACATCAAAGCGCAGCCTGTTCCAGATAAACAGCCCCAGCGTGGCCGCCAGAACCCCAAAAACAATGCCCTGCTCCGTACTCACCCGGTTCTCCCATGTCGGCAAAATTTACAGATTCTTGCGTATACGTAGATCAGCTCGATACAACCCACTGAAAACAGGCTCGCTGCCTTAACTGGCACATTACATGTATATCGTCCCGGGAAGGGCCCCCATCCCGAGGAGATTCACCATGCAGGACAAACGACCGCTTGTCTGGTTGTCGGCGGCTAGCATCGACAAACAACCCGACTCGGCACTCTTACCACAATGGAGCATACACCGTTTTGACCTGACAGAACCGCCCCCTTTCGGCCTGGCCAGCGCCGGCAGCGCCAAGGTAGGCGTGCTGGACCTGAGCATCTACCCCGAACAGGGAACGCCTTACCTGGATCAGTGGACGGAAGCCTTCCAGCTTCCCTACTGGGTTGGCGTATTGCCGTCCGCCCCCCATCAGAACACGCCGCTGGGAACGCTCATTTCCCGACACTGCACGGATTACCACACACTACCACTGGACCCGGAACGCCTGAATACGGTGTTGGGCCACCTGTGGGGCATGGCCCAGCTGCAACATCAGGGCGATTCCGAGCACCACGATAGCTATCAGGACGTGGCACTGGAAGGCGCATCCCAAGCCATCCGCCAGGCACGGGCCATGTTGCGGCGGTTTGCCAAAACCCATGAACCCGTGCTGATTGTGGGGGAAAACGGCACCGGCAAAGATGCCGCCGCACGCTTCATCCATGCCCACTCGTCCCGGAGCACCCAGCCACTGGTGACGGTCAATTGTGCTGCGTTACCGGTGTCCCTGACCCAGAGCGAGTTGTTCGGTTATGAGAAAGGTGCATTCACCCATGCCGTGAACAGTCGCCGGGGTCGACTCGAATCCGCAGACGGAGGCACCCTGCTGCTGTCCGGCATTGATGAGCTGGTTCCCGAGCAGCAGTCCGCCATCCTGCGTTTCCTGCAGGAAGGTCAGATTGAACGTATCGGAGCCAACCAACCCAAAAAAGTGGACGTCAGGGTCATTGCCACCAGCGCGCGGCCGCTGAGAAAGCTGGTGGAGACGGAGGAATTTCGCAGCGATGTGTACTACCGCCTGGGCAGCCTGGAGGTCCGGCTGCCTCCGTTACGGGACCGCCCCGAGGACATCCCGATCGTTGCCAACAGGATATTGGCCAATACCCACACGGCTTTCGGCGTGCGCAAACTCAGCAATCAGGCCATGCAAAGCCTCGCCCAGCACGACTGGCCGGGCAATCTGCGCGAACTGCAGAACCGGTTGCGTCAGGCCATGTTGCTGAGCGAGTCGGCCATGATCGAACCGGCGGACCTGGGCCTGCCAGAGCTTGCACTGGCCATCCCCGGCCAGTCTGGCCTCAGCCTTGAGGCATTCCGTGCCAGGGCCGATCGACAGGCACTGTCCTGCAGCCTGGCCCTGTCACACCAGAACGTGTCCGCAGCGGCGCGCATTCTCAATATTTCCCGGGTGTCTTTCTACCGGTTAATGGACAAACACGGTCCCCACAGCCACGCACGCGGCCACAAGCCATTAAGGAACCACCCATAAAAAGGAACAGTAAGAATGGGGTACAGGCACCTACACTCCTTGATGGTGGCGACGTTACTTTTGCCCACAGGTGCCATGGCCGCACCAGATTACGATGACTATGGCGGGCCACAAGCCGCGGAGACCGAATCATCCGGCGATACCGCGACAGACATTGCCTCCATCACCTCGGATCGGGGGATCGTCACCCGTCCTGGCCGCCTGACCATTGAGCCGGCTTTTTCCCACGCCCACAGCAACTCGACGGTCGTGGCGGTGGAAGGGTACACCGTGATACCGGCGCTGCTGGTCGGACTGATTAATATCTCGGAAATACAACGGGATATTTTTGTCGGTGCCCTTTCCCTGAAGTATGGATTTACCAGCAAGTTCGAAGCCGCGCTACGAGTGCCTTATCTGAGCATCAATGAGGACCTGCGGGAACGGCAGGCATTCCAGGGAACGCCCGTGGATACCGTGAAGGAATCATCCGGGGAAGGTTTGGGAGACGTAGAGCTCTCGCTCCGCTATCAACTGAACGACGGCCTGGATGGCATGCCATACATTATCAGTGTTTTGCGGATAAAATCACCGACGGGAGACGGTCCCTACGACGTGGATCAGCGCGTGGTCGAGGACAGCCAGGGCAACCCCATCGGCGTCGAACTCAGGGAACGCCCCACCGGTTCCGGCTTCTGGGCTTTTGAACCCGGCTTTTCCTTTATTTATCCGACCGACCCCGCGGTGCTGTTCGGCAATCTCAGCTACGTCTGGACGCTCGAGGAGGACCAGGGGCTTGAGAACGGCGGCACGGTGGACCCCGGCGATGTGGTGCGTTTCGGTTTTGGCATGGGGTTCGCGTTCAACGAGAAGACGTCGTTCAGCCTGGGCTATGACCACTCAGTCATCCGCAAGACGACCATCGAGCACGACAACAACCTGTTTGATGCACGCTTTGACCGGATCCAGGTGGGCTCCCTCTCCTTCGGGCTGTCACAGCGCCTGTCCACCAGCACCAGCCTGAACCTGACCGTCAGCGTTGGGGTGACCGAAAGCGCACCCAACAGTGAGATCACGCTGAAACTGCCAATCAGTCTCTAACAGGCAGTCAGCGACCGAGGAACTGCAACAGGTGGTCGTTAAGCTGGGCGGGAAGCTGAACGCCTCTGCCGATATTGTTCAGCTCGATATTCAGTTGCTGAACATTCTGGATCACCGTGCTGTCGAGATTGTTCTGGATCATCGTCATCCAGCCCGAGGAATCACTGAGATTGCCCGATACCCTTGGCCCGGCCTGCTGGTTTGGCCCAACCACCTGCAACACGGTTTCGAGCTGGTGTTCCACGACACCACCGTGGACTGACTGGTTCAGGTTGGGGATATTCAGGCGGTTCACCACCATGGTGTCACCGTTCACGGATACGATTTGCTCCAGGCCGATGGCGATCTCCAGGTTATCCAGCACAAACCCACCCCTGAGCTCGGCCAGTTCCGGATTGGCCAGGGGCGTCACCGGCAACGCGAGCTCCGCAACAACCGGTCGGCACAACGCCGAACCCGCCAGGGAAGCCACCAACAATAGCGTGTGTAATCTCATGTCACCACTCCCTCGATGAAGGCCAGTAAGGCAGTGTATGCCCCAGTGACGGGCCACCCTGCCCTTTCTCCAGGGGCGCCCGGGCTACCTGGGGCCAGTTGCCGTCTCCCAGGAATGCGCTTCGACCCTGCTGAAGATGGCTGCGGATAATAAACGCCGTTCCATCCCAGTAACGTTCGAACTGTCGGTATGAGTACACCTTGAGGCCACGGGCGGGGTCACCCACCAGCACCTCGCTTTCACTGATCCCCTTGATCACCACAAAGTGCCGGAACCCATCCAGGTTCAGCAGCACGATCATGGGCAGACGCACCTTTTCCCTGAGTCCTGACAGCGGCAGCCGGAAACCATCGGCCTGGTAGCCTTCGGCCTCCAGGAACCGCTTCATGTCCAGCATGGAGAAACCTTCACGACGGACCTTTTCCGCGTCCGCCAGACTCAGCATGGACAGGAACACGTCCTGTTCGGACACCTCGTGGTCATAGTGATAGGACAACAGCGAAGCAAGGGCTGCAGAACCGCAGCTGAAGTCGTATTGCTGGCGCATAACGCTGTCAAAGCGTTTCTCCTGAAAACTGGTCACACTGACCCGCACATCGCCTCCGATGCCCGGCACCGTCACCGAGCCGGCGAAAACAGTGGACCACAGCAGTCCGGCACCCGCACACAATGCAGTAAAGGCGCGTACAGCCATGATCCACCTCCTTTGCCACTAATGGTTGATCAGTATGTTGATCTGGGTGCTGTCCTGAATCACCACCTGGTTACCGGTGTTCTGGATCACCGTGGCGATGCCGCTCATGTTATCGAACGCGTGGTCAGAGATTGTGTTGTCCCCCGTGACCACGTTGCCCGACAGCATGTTGTCGGAAACGCTGGCATTCTGCTGGTTGTCGTTGATCTGCCACTGCAGCGGAATGCCCTGGCGCCCACTGGCGTCCGACAACTGATCCGCGGAGAGTGGCTCGGCCGTCAACCATTCCTCGGCCTGAACCTGAACTCCCCACCCCAGCGTCAGCGTCAGCAGGGCCGCGCCCAATTTCCATCTGATGACATTACCCATGTCCGTTCTCCCGGGTAACGGGGCCGCACCCGACATGGGCGCGGCCGGTTACCATCAGTTGCCACCGGTACTCAGGTTGGACATCACGCTGACGTTGGCCTGGGTCACGCTATTGGCACCAGCATTCTGGGAAAACGCCCCAACACCGGTGAAGTTTGCGGAACCACCGGAAATCTCGTTATGGCTGGTCGCAGAGGCCATGCCGCCGTGATCACCATCGAGATTGTACGTGGCCGAAACGCCGGAGACTGAACCATCCAGGTCCGCTTCGTTCAGGAACACATGCAAATCCAGGTCGGTGGTACTGTTATCGGAATTGTCCGAATTGTCATTACCGCTGTCTGCAATATTGAACGAATCGTTGATGCTGTTATCGGAGTTGTCGTTACCGCTGTCGGCGACATTGGTGCTGTTGTCGGAGCTGTCGTTGCCGCTGTCAGCAACATTGGTGCTGTTATCGGAGCTGTCGTTGCCGCTGTCCGCGACATTGGTGCTGTTATCCGAGTTGTCATTGGCACTGTCAGCAACGTTGGTACTGTTGTCTGAATTATCCGTGGAGTTGTCGTTTCCACTGTCCGCAACATCCAGATGGGTGGAGTTGTCCGAGCTGTCGTTAGCACTATCGGACACGTTGGCGGCTGTACTTCCATCATCGGCGTTGGCGTTCGGGCTGCCATCCCCGCCCTGGTCAGCCACGGCGGTTCCATACAGTCCAAGTCCCATAGCAACAGCAATCGCTAGCAAGCTTTTTCTGGTTTTCATGACGTACCTTCCTTTTCCATGGTTTCAGCTACGAAGGGATCCGCCCCACCTTTCTGACTACCGTCAAGCCATGGTTCAGACCCGCCTGGTGACTACAGCGATTAACGTGCCAGCTTTGCCCGGGTTACGGCAGGTTATTGTCAGAAAAGGAGTTTTTCAGGAAAAGGAGAGGTCACAGCAATGAATAGCCAATTGAGATCGTTTCGTATCTGAAACACCTTTTTGGGGAGGAACCCTGGCTTCCCAGAGCTTGCCTATAAAATTCAGACACCTGGAGGGAGATGTTAGTGTTTAAAAACAAAACCCCGCACCAGGGCGGGGTTTTGGCATTCAGCCGGGAGCTTTCACCCCCGACCGGAAGACAACGCAACCGTTCGATTAACCGAACTGGTTCATGGTGTTGTCTTTACCACCAGCTTTCAGAGCCGCATCACCTGCGAAGAACTCTTTGTGGTCGTCACCGATGTTGGAACCAGCCATGTCCTGGTGCTTAACGGTGGCGATACCCTGACGGATTTCCTTACGCTGTACGCCTGCAACGTAGGCCAGCATGCCTTCGTCACCGAAGTAGCCCTTGGCCAGGTTGTCGGTGGACAGGGCCGCAGTGTGGTAAGTCGGCAGCGTGATCAGGTGGTGGAAGATACCGGCTTCGCGTGAACCGTCACGCTGGAAGTTACGGCACCACTCGTCAGCCAGCTGACCCAGCTCGGTGTTGTCGTACTCTTCGCTCATCAGCTTGGCACGCTCGTAGGCAGATACGTCCTTGCCTTCTTCCTGCCATGCGTCGAATACCTGCTGACGGAAGTTCAGGGTCCAGTTGAAGGACGGGCTGTTGTTGTAAACCAGCTTGGCGTCGGGCACCACTTCCTTGATGCGGTTAACCATGGCAGCGATCTGGCCAACGTGCGGCTTCTCGGTTTCGATCCACAGCAGGTCGGCGCCGTTCTGCAGGCTGGTGATGCAGTCCAGAACAACACGGTCTTCACCAGTGCCCGGCTTGAACTGGAACAGACCAGAAGCCAGACGCTTCGGACGAACCAACTGGCCGTTCTGCTTGATCACAACGTCGCCGTTGTTGATGTCTTCAGCCTTCTCGATAACTTCACCGTCGATAAAGCTGTTGTACTGGTCACCCAGATCGCCCGGCTCGTTGGTCACGGCGATCTTCTGGGTCAGGCCTGCGCCCAGGGAGTCAGTACGGGCAACGATGACACCGTCGTCAACACCCAGTTCCAGGAACGCCAGACGAACGGCGTTGATCTTGGACAGGAAGTCGGCGTGAGGAACGGTAACCTTACCGTCCTGGTGACCACACTGCTTCTCGTCGGAAACCTGGTTCTCGATCTGGATACAGCAAGCACCCGCTTCGATCATCTGCTTGGCCAGCAGGTAGGTCGCTTCGGCGTTACCGAAACCAGCGTCGATGTCGGCAATGATCGGCACAACGTGAGTTTCGTGGTTGTCGATCTGCTTGATCAGTTCGTCAGCCTTGGCGTTGTCACCGGCATTCTCGGCTTCTTCCAGGGCACGGAACAGGTGGTTCAGTTCCCAGGCATCGGCCTGACGCAGGAAGGTGTAAAGCTCTTCGATCAGACCGGAAACGGCAGTCTTCTCATGCATGGACTGGTCGGGCAGCGGGCCAAACTCAGAGCGCAGGGCCGCAACCATCCAGCCAGACAGGTACAGGTAACGACGCTTGGTGGTACCGAAGTGCTTCTTGATGGACAGCATCTTCTGCTGACCAATGAAGCCGTGCCAGCAGCCCAGAGACTGGGTGTACTGAGCGGTGTCGTTGTCGTAGTTCGCCATGTCTTCGCGCATGATCTTGGCGGTGTACTTGGCGATATCCAGACCAGTCTTGAATTTGTTCTGGGCGCGCATGCGAGCAGCGTGCTTCGGATTGATCGCGTTCCAGGTCGGGTTTTGCTTCAGGATAGAAGCAATGGCGTCAACGTCTTTTGCGTATGGCATGATCTCAGTCCTGTCGTTTAAGGTTTGAGGTGCTCTTCATCAGAAGCAGAAAACTACTCCGGTGAGCCAGCAACCCGATCAAAAATCGTTCAGGTTGCTGACGATGGAAGTTACTTTAGTATCTTTGAATTTATAATTGAAATTTATATTATCTATTCTCATCATTTTTTCCGTGAATGCCAAAGCTGAATTGGCGTCATCGCCAAACGTCTGCAATCAGGTGTTGGCAAGAACCACCAGGCAATCCTCCGGCTGCAACTCCAGATAGGTTCTGCGGGGCGGATTCAGCATCAGGTGGCGACCCCGGTCATCCGCCTTGTGCCGGAACACACCCAGTGCCAGCTCACCCCGGGCTGACAGGATC
Source organism: Marinobacter alkalisoli (assembly GCF_045449855.1). Lineage (NCBI taxonomy): Bacteria > Pseudomonadati > Pseudomonadota > Gammaproteobacteria > Pseudomonadales > Marinobacteraceae > Marinobacter > Marinobacter alkalisoli. The sequence goes on from NZ_JBJJLC010000052.1 coordinate 49,575, forward strand.
TTTTCCAGTAACTGGAAATCAACGCTCGCCGGTAATGGATAGTCCTGCGGATCACGGAACTGAATTTCGGCGCCACCGCAGGTAAACAGCTCATCAAGCACTACCCGCAGCTCCCGACGCAGGGCCACCTGTGCCAGCACATGACTGAGAATCATCGGGCTGATCAGCATTTCGCTCTGGTGACCATACAGCAGGTGGCGGTTGTCGGGGTCGCTCAGTTCCATGATCAGCTGAGGTCTGTGGTTGGCCTCGGAAAGGATGTCTTCCAGTTGCAGATACCCCACCATGGCCCGAGCATCGGCCTCCTCACCTGACGCCAGTCGGTCACTGCTCAGCAGGATCACGGCGTCGTAGTCGGTGGGGCGCACTTTGCGTAATTCATCCTCAACCATGTAGTCCGCCTCGATATGGCGGCAGGTTACGTCGTGGTAATCCGGAACGTACCTGGCGATGTCCCGCTCCCTTTCGGCAGCCGGCACCACGGATACAATATCAACATTGAACGCCTGCCCGGCATAACTGCCAAACTCGGCAATCAGGCTGGGCACCCGGCGATTCCAGCCCAGCACCAGGATCGTCCGCGGACGGTCCGCGGCTTTGCGAAGATACCGACCGGCTTCTCCGCGGGTGACAACTGGCAGGGGTTCCAGCTTGAGATTGGCCTCGGTTTCCGAGTAATCCCGGGCCAGCATGATAACGCGGTCAGCCATTTCCACAGACGTATCCGAGGGTGCCATCAACCGCACGTCCCAGCCGCTACCCCTGGGTTTCAGAATCCCCAGCACGATGGCGTGGGGGCGTTGGGCGGCCAGCTGGCCCAGGGTCATGCCTGCAACGGTTTCGCCACCGCGTACATAAATTTCATTGCCTTCACCGGCCGTCAGCAACTCGTTATAGACCTCGGACAAGCCGGGGTGGAGAATATTCTGAACCATTAACCGGCTGATGGTGGCGTCACCACCCACGACCTCGACGGCGCCGGGGTAGGCACGTTCGATGACCGGAAGCTTCCGTATATCCTGAATCTCTGCCACCACGAATGGCAGGGGTGCGTTCAGGTGCCGGGCCTGGGCGGCGATCGACAGCAAGGCTTTCACCGTTTCGACATCAGAGGTCACCAGCGTACCGGCCTCATGGGCGGCACTGGGCACGATAACCGCTGACGCGTCCAGGCAGGCGACCCGATGCAATGCGTCTGGCTGAATCGCCAGGCCGGAACGCAGGATAACCTGGCGAGCCTTGCGCCTGATGCCTGGCTCGTTCCGCAGCTCATGGACCTGTCCCGCCGAGGCGTGTTCCGACAGCACAACCAGATTGAGGGTCTGGGTATCGTGCTTTTCCAGAAACCGGCGCATACGCCCCGACGATCCCAGCAGTTCCGACAGCAGCGGCAGAGTCTGGCTGCTCCAGCCCAGCACCACGATGTGATTTTTCAGGGTAACCGGCGTCAGCCCACGCTCCAGATCGGCCATCTTGGCGATTAACCAGCGGGTCAGGATCGCCACCAGGGTGCCCATGAAGACCACGTAACCGCTGATGGTCAGCAGTGTTGATACGAACCGCTGCCAGGTGCCGACATCGTCGCCCAGATACCCGGGATCGGTCAGACGCAGGAACGCCCACCAGATCGCTGCACCGATATCATTGAATGCTCCGTCCTGGGGGGCCACCAGCAGGCCGCCAACCAGAGAGATCAGGCCGATGAAGACACCCACCACGACTAACTGAAAGCCAGCGCCCTTTACCAGTTGACGTTCTACAATGAATTTAATCCTGTCGATAATACGAAATGGCAGCATGCGGCTCCCTTTTGCCCCTGAACACAAAATACCCGTAGCATAGCGTAATAACACGGATAAAGGCCCTGACAACCATGACCCGGTATCCAATAGCTCTTGGCATCACCCTGACGCTTTCGGTTGTCCCGGGCCCCGGTCCCCAAGCCAGCAGCAACAATCACCTTCCCCAGCCCTGGCGTCAGGACGCCGTCGTCCAGGGGCGGGATGAAACCTACAACACGGAACGCTTTCTCCACGAACTGACCTTCGATCATCACCAGGCAGTTCCCGGCCCCACCGATAACGGCATCCGGGGAACCGGAGGCAGTGTCAGCAGTCGCCGGCTATACTTTGATTTCCGCTTCCGCAACGACTTTGCTTTCAATAACAACCGGCAAGGCTTCCTGCTTGATATCCAGCGCAGCGAAGACCTTGATGGCGCCTATCAGCGACAGTTGGTGGGCTTCCGCCATAACCTGACCGACACGACAGAACTCTGGCTTCAGGGCGACGTTTTCTCCGACAAGTCCGAGTCCGACATCTATTTCAGCATCCGCCAACACATGCCCGGGAACGGCTGGCTCCAAGGCAGCTGGATCCTGCCCGATGCCTATTTCAACAACAAGACCGATACCCGGGATGAATTCGTGCGCAAACCCCAGAGCTTTTTCCTGCAATGGCACCAGGCGACCGATCCGGCGACCCCATCCCTCGGTACCACAGCCTCCTTCACGGTATCACCGGAATCCGAATTCCTGAGCCGTAGCGAGGATCTGCAAGTGGAGAACGAGTCCCTCAAGGCCGCCCTGACGCACCGCTTCCGGCATGATAACTGGCACTGGCAGCTGGAAATCAGCGGCGAACGGACCCGCCGGGACTACCGGCTGTTCGAAGGGGAAGGGGCAACGTCCCCGGACTTTTCCCGCGACCACTTCAAGCTGGATGCCCGCGTTACCGACACTGGGCGGCGATATCAGCCCCGTCTCGGCCTGTCTTACCTTGCCCTGGATGAGGAGGGTTTCTTTGGTCGGGAACTCAATGATGCGGGAACCATCCGGCGCCGGGAGCCCACGGTCTATGGCGGCCTGTCGTTTCCGCTGTCATCCCGGACTACAATGACCCCGGGGCTTTACCTGAGCGTTCCTGATATCCGCCAGACCTTTTCCGAACACCGGAACCGTCGCCATCACGGCTTTACCGGCAAGCTGATGCTGCCTTTTGAAACGGTGATTTCCAAACAGGATCACGCCGTACTGACCCTGAACCCAACGTTTTATCTGCACAAACTCGGCTTTGGCGGCGGCAACCTGCAATTGCACTGGCCGATGTAAGCCTGCCCGCAGGCAGCCCTGCACTGACGAAGGGCTGGCAGTGACCGTCGTTTCATGATCCTATAGGTTGCTATGAAGAGGGTTCATCACGTACTTCCAGTCGCACTCTCCGCATGCCTGACTCTCGCAGGTTGCACCGCCCTGCCCGACCATCGGGCGCAGGTGCTGCCGCCGCAAACGCAATACGATGCCATCATCACGGACAATGATGGGACCCTGCTTTCCATCAACCAACTGGCCAGCCAATTGCGTTCCGCTGATGTGATCGTTATCGGCGAGTACCATGGTCATCACGGTGCCCACCTGCTGCAATCGTTGCTCCAGTCCGCGCTATACCAGCAGCGGCCGCAACAGGTGCTGACCATGGAGCAGTTCGCCCTGGATGACCAGAACGAACTGGATCTTTACCTGGCGGGAAAATCCGGTGAGTCTGAATTGATTGCCGATGCAGACGCCTGGTCCAATTACACAGCCTCCTATCGCCCCCTGGTAGAATTTTCCAAGGCCCGGAGCATTCCGGTGATCGCCGCCAACGCCCCCGCAGACACCGTCCGCTGTATCGGTCGCTCCGGTGCAGACTACCTCGATTCCCTGGCACCGGCGGCACGCAGCCGACTCCCCGAAGCGCCGTTCGTGGACACCCCGGCCTACCGGGAAAAATTCTTCGACACACTGGGGGCAGGCCATGGCAGCTCCGCCCCGAACGCACGGCTGGAAAACAGTTACAAGGCCCAGCTACTGCGGGATAACACCATGGCGGACCATGTCAGCAAAGCGCTGCGTGACTACCCTGACCACCAGGTCATTCACCTGACAGGCACCTTCCACGCTGAACATCGCCTGGGCATGGTCGCCGTGCTTGAGAAGAAACACCCAGACCTCTCGGTAGCCGTTGTCAGCCCGGCATTCTGGCACTCCGGGGATAAACTGGACAGTTTGATCCAAACCCATCAGGGCAAGGGGGATTTTCTCTATTTCCTGCAACCCCTGCCGCGGGAATACACTGACAACGAACGCCACCGTAATGCCATCATGGATCAATTCCGCCAGGCCGCCGACATCTCCTGTGACTGACATGATTGAACACTGCAGTACTGGCCGATTGCCCCCGCCTACGTACGATCCAGAATCGCCTGACACACTCGCCGATCACCCTCGCTGAACAGCACAAATCGCACCTTGCGCACCCGGGGGCACTCCGGGGCAGACTCACGAAGCGCGCGCACGGCAACGACAAGCGCGTCTTCAAGCGGATAACCGAACGCCCCGGCGGAGATGGCGGGAAACGCCACGGACTCGAGCCCGGTCTGCTCGGCCAGCGTCAGTGCGTTACGGTAGCAATCCGCCAGCAATCGGTCTGATGGTTCGTCGACACCGTAAACCGGCCCGAGACAATGAATAATATGGGTATTCGGCATGTCATGGGCGGCAGTAATCACCGCTTCACCGGGCTTTATCGGCGCCTTGGCACGACACTCTTCCGCCAGCCCCGGCCCGGCGGCGGCGTGAATGGCGCCGGCAACGCCACCGCCAGGCATAAGCCGGGCATTGGCGGCATTAACCACCGCGTTCATGTCAGGCTGATGGGCAATATCGCCCTGAATACATTCAATGGAGAAATCCGTCATCGCTGTTCTCCTTTCTGTCATGTGGGCATTTTCCCGGGGATTACTGGGTCTGCACCATTTCGTCCGTTACCTGATAGTCACCGGATAACCAACGGACGATTTCCTCAGCACCGGCGTGGGAATACCCCCGGTACTTTTGCAAAAGAGACTGCGTTTTTTCTTCGCTGAGCCGATGGAGGCCTGCATCCTGCAGGACCAGCAGGTCCGCCATCACCTCCTCGGCGAGATCCATACCCAATACTTCCCGGGCGGCATGGCGTAAAGCCTGCCCATACTGGTAATCCGGCCCCTGGCGGTAGCTTTCCGCCAGGGTAATGGCGGGAATTCCGGTGAGGGTGGGCTGCAGTGCGGGGTTGATGGCATGACCTGCCAGATAGGCAGCATTCGCTGCGGGCCGGCCAGTGAAGCCCCGAAGGTGCAGGTGCCGCGACATACGATCGCCGTCATTGACCGGGTAGTTATCCCACAACAAGGGCTTACGACCGAGAGCCTTGCCGATCCGCTTGAGGTGCCCCGTTGACACCTCCCGCGAACAGACCTCTTCCCCGGTCCAGAACACCCGGATCGCGGGGTCCAGCCTTTCCCCCAGGGTGTTCAGATAATCGCTGGGGCGCTCTCCGAACACCCGGTCCAGTACCGGGTCATCGGAATAGTAGCTGGGGCAGATCGTCAACAGTTCCGCATGGGTCCGGTCACGGATCCAGTGCACGATGTCTACCTGCCGGGATGCCAGATCCGGGGTATCACTGCGCATGTCATCAAACAGGATGGCCAGTTCCTGGACTCCGATTTCATCCAGGAACGCCAGTTTCGTTGTCAGGGCCTGCCGCGCCGCATCATTGAAGTCGTTGAACACTTCAAACGGGCTCAGGCCAACCCCGAACCGTACCCCGTGCCTGCGGCAAAAATGGGCAAAATCCGCCAGCGCGACTGCCGTGTCCTGAGGATGAGGCTCATCCCAGCGCCGGCGCAGAAAGGCATCGGCCTTGGGTGCATACAGGTAAAACCGGTAACCGTGAGGCTCCAGCGCCATCACCAGTTCCTTCCGCTCCTCCCAGCTCCACAGGGGGCCGTAAAAACCTTCGATGATTCCAAGTTCCGTACTCATGGTTCCCTCCCGATACAAGCAGGTTAATGCATCTTAAGCCAGTGGCAAGGCAACGGTATATCTGACTAGTACTGCGAAGCCCCAAAGCAGGCTACTATAGCCTGAACCTCCACGGAATCGTGACAATGGCGGAATCCTCACAACGGCTGGCTGCGCTTGATGCACTCCGGGGCATCGCTGCCCTCGGCGTGGTGCTGTTTCACTACCTGCCCTATTACGACCAGTTGTACGGCCATACGTTCAGCCCACCTTCCGTGCTGGATGTCGGCCGCTACGGCGTCCATCTGTTCTTCATCCTCAGCGGCTTTGTGATCTTCATGACCCTGGAACGAACCCGCACCGCTGGCTGGTTCGGACTGGCACGGGCCTTCCGGCTAATGCCGGCGTTATGGGCCGGCATCGCCATCACCTTCCTGCTGGTTCACGCCCTGGGGCCGGAGGACCGTGCGGTCAGCTTCGGCAGTGCTTTGTTGAACGTCACCCTGCTGCACGAGTACCTGGAATATCCGCATGTTGACGGCGCCTACTGGAGCCTGGTGATCGAAGCCACCTTCTACTGCTGGATCGCACTGCTGTTCTATGGGCTGAAGGCATGGGAACGCATTCGTATCGCACTCTGGATCTGGGTGGCTATCAGCTACGCCGGCGTCATCTGGTGGAAAGCCATCCCCGATGCCCTGGATTTCCTGGTCAAGGATCTGCTGTTCGTGAAGTACGCACCGTTGTTTGTCAGTGGCATGCTGATCTACCGCTGGCATCAGCACGGCAGGCCCGCCGCGCCGGATCTTCTGCTGCTAGGCCTGTCAATCGGCCATGCCGTGGTGGCGTACAAGGCACCGTTCAATATCTTCGTGCTTGGCTGTTACGGGGTCTTCGCGCTCGCCGTGGCGGGCTACCTCAATGCCCTGGCCAACCGTCCCATGCTCTGGCTCGGCAGCCTGTCCTATGCCCTGTACCTGGTTCATCAGAACATTGGCTATGGCGTCATCGCCTGGGGGTACAATGCGGGTCTGCCCGGCTGGGCCGGTGTCTGCCTCGCGCTATCCCTGGCGCTCACACTGGCCGCCGCCATCCACTACACCATCGAGAAACCTGCCCTGGCGTGGTTCCGGGAGATGCGCGGACGGCCCCTGAAACATTTACATTCGTTACTCTAGCTCCCCTACGACCTATGTCGTAGGGCGAGGGTATTTCCGTTCCGTTTCCTAACGATTACTGCTACTTTGAACTAGAGTTAAGAGTTGTTCATCCCAAACGGATAACGCTCCGGCAACAACCTAAAAAGACAATAACCAAACCAGAGGATAGAAGAGCAATGAAGATCCGTTCTGTTCTTTCCGCAACTGTGCTGGCAGTCGCAACTACCCTTGCCTCCGCACAGGCGCTCGCCCAAGATACCTTTACACTCCGTCTCGCCGAAACCTGGGGACCGAACTTCCCGATTTTCGGTGACACCACCAAGCGCTTCGCCGAAACCGTTGAACAAATGTCCGACGGCCGGCTGAAGGTCCGCATTGATTCCGCCAACAAGCATAAAGCCCCTTTCGGCGTCTTTGACATGGTCAAGGCCGGTCAGTACGACATGGGCCACTCAGCGTCCTACTACTGGAAGGGTAAGGTACCCGAGACACTGTTTTTCACCAGTATGCCCTTCGGCATGAATGCCATGGAGCAGTATGCCTGGTTCTACCATGGTGGCGGCATGGAGCTGATGCAGGAAGTGTATGAGCCCCACAACATGCTGTCTTTCCCCGGCGGTAACACCGGCGTACAGATGGGCGGCTGGTTCCGCAAGGAAATCAAATCCCTGGACGATCTTCAGGGCCTGAAAATGCGTATCCCCGGCTTCGCGGGCGAAGTGTTTGCGGAAGTGGGCGTTAACCCGACCAACATCGCACCGGGTGAACTCTATACCGCCCTTGAGCGCAACACCATTGATGCGGTCGAGTGGGTAGGTCCAGCGCTGGATCTGCGTCTTGGCTTCCAGCAGATTGCTGACTACTACTACACCGGTTGGCACGAACCCGCGACCGAACTGCAGTTCCTGGTAAACAAGCGTGTGTGGGAGAAACTGCCGGCGGATCTGCAGGAAATCATGCGTGTGGCCATGCGCACCGCGTCCTACGACATGTTGGTGCACTCCCAGCATGAAAATGCCAAAGCCTGGGCAAACATCAAGGAAGAATATCCGAACGTGCAGATCAAGCAGTTCCCGAATGACATTTTCCAGGCTATGTACGATGCCAACAAGAAACTGCTGAAGGAATCCGCTGAAGGGAGCGAGATGGCGGCCAAAATCATCGAGTCCCAGCAGAACTACCTGGAGCAGAGCCGCGCCTACACAGACATTTCTGAGCGTGCGTACCTCAACACCATGACCGAAGTTGAGTAAAATATAGGCATTAACAGAGCCGGGATCGCTCGAGCGGTGATCCCGGCTTTGTCGTTTATAGCAACGAAAAATCGCCAGGCCATCTGGCGGAGGATCATCAATGCGGTGGATTATCAAACTGGACGAGGGCATGGCCCGTCTGTCCATTCTCTGCGGCTGGATTGCCTGTATCGCAATGATACTGATGGCAGCCAACGTCTTTTTCGACGTTGTAGCCCGCTACGTATTCAACGATGTTTCAATCGGTATGCAGGAAATGGAGTGGCACCTTTATTCGGTGGTATTCCTGTTCGGCATTCCCTATGCGCTGCGCACAGACGGACACGTTCGGGTTGATGTGTTCTACACCCGCTGGAGCAATAAAGCCAAAGCGTGGGTCAATCTGGTGGGCGCGTTCATTTTTGTCATCCCGTTCGCCTACCTGATCGGCACCTATGGCTACGAATTCGCCCTGGACTCCTACAACATGGGTGAAGGCAGCGGCGATCCCGGCGGTCTTCCCCATCGCTGGATCATCAAGTCCGTTATCCCCCTGACGGCCATATTCACCGCCATCGCCGGCCTTAACATGGCGACCTTCGCACTGCGCGTGATGTCCGGTGAAAAAGAATACGAAGGCGAACACAGCGCAGGGGGACTGGCATGATCGGTATGATAATGTTTGGTGTGGCCCTCCTCATGCTGATGGTGGGCTTCCCCGTGGCGTTTACCTTTGGTGGTGTGGCGCTCTTCTTCGGCATATTTGCCGAGGGCATGGACCTGTTTGCCTTCATGCCCTACCGCATCATGAGCGTGATGCAGAATACCGTGCTGATGGCGGTGCCCCTGTTCATCTTCATGGGCGTTGTACTGCAGCGCACCAAACTGGCGGCACAGCTGCTCACGTCCATGGGACGCCTGTTCGGCGGACTGCCCGGCGGCCTCGCTATTTCCACCATTCTGGTGGGTGCATTGCTCGCTGCCTCGACCGGCGTCGTAGGTGCGAGTGTAGTGGCCATGGGTCTGATTTCGTTGCCGGTGATGCTGGCTCACAAGTACGACAAGCGCCTGGCTACCGGTACCATTTGCGCCTCCGGTACGCTAGGACAAATCGTGCCACCGTCCATCATCCTGATCATCCTCGGTGACGTACTCGGCCTGCCGGTGGGCGACCTGTTCAAGGCCGCCGTGTGGCCGGGGGTGGTGCTGATCGGGTTGTACATTGCCTACATCCTTATCATGACACGCTTCAAGCCGGAAACCGCACCGGCCATGCCCGATGACAGTGGCGTATCCCGCAAGCGGGAAATCTTCGATGCACTACTGGCCATTATTCCGCCGCTGGCCCTGATTGTTGTGGTGCTGGGTTCGATTTTCACCGGTATCGCCACACCCACGGAATCCTCAGCGCTGGGCGGTGTGGGCGCCGTTTTGCTGGCGATTATCTATCGGCAGTTTTCCTTCAGGATGGTGTGGAATGCCTCCAAGGACACCGTCAAGGTCACCGCCATGGTGTTCGCCATCCTGATCGGCGCCACCGCTTTCTCTATGGTATTCAGCTACACCGGTGGCGACTACCTGCTGGAGGAATGGCTGCTGCAGCTGCCGGGCGAGAAATGGGGCTTCATCATTCTGGCCATGCTGGTCATTCTGGTGCTGGGCTTCTTCATCGACTTCGTGGAAATTTCCTTCATCATCGTGCCGATCCTCGCGCCGGTGGCCGAAGCCCTGGGCATCAACATGCTGTGGTTTGCCATCCTGATTGCCATGAACCTGCAAACCAGTTTCCTGACGCCACCGTTCGGGTTCTCGTTGTTCTACCTCAAGGGGGTCGCCCCACCCAATGTCCGGACAACAGATATATACAAAGGGGTTCTTCCCTTCATTCTGTTGCAGATTCTGGTGCTTGCGCTCATTGTCATCTTCCCGGAATGGTTCGGGATGAGTTCTTCCTACTGACCCAGGCCAGGGCCGGAGCCCCCTCCGGCCTTTCCCCCTTCTGCCTTCCCAGTCGCTTGATCAACCGACAGCGATTCGGTTGATCAATATCTTTAACACCCCCTCCACATGACAAAACCTGATCGTTTTCTATACTGAATCAATAAGAAGGCGCTTCTCCGCTATGATTTCGAGACACGCCCTGTCCGCTGAACCATCACTTTATGAGGTCGGACGAACCTCGTGATAAACCGGCAACCAAAGGGAGACGGGAATTCATGAATCAGAGCACTGCCCGGAAAACGGACGATTCCAGACAACAGAACGATCAGAAAGCCCACGTTCTGAAGCTCCCCCTGGAGGATCTCCAGGTTGACCGTGGACCTCATTCCTACGAAATCTGGCTGATCACCAAGCTGATGCGGATGGCCGGCTCGCCCCCGGTCCGGTTCCTGCTTTGGAATGACGAGGTCATTGAACCGGAGGCCGGTGAAGCCCGTTTCACCATTCGTCTGACCGATCCGAAAGCTCTGTATTCCCTGGTGACCAACCCCAACCTGGCGTTTGGCGATCTCTATAGCGCCGGCCGCCTTGAGGTCGAGGGCGATCTGCCAGACCTGATGGAAGCGCTTTACCGCGCCGTCCACCAGGCCCGTCAGCGCTGGCCCAGGTGGCTGGATGCGCTGTGGCGCAATCACAACCCCCGCCCGACGGGCATTTCCGAGGCCAAGGAAAACATCCACCACCACTATGACCTTGGCAATGAGTTCTACCGGCTCTGGCTGGACGAAGCCGAGATGCAGTACACCTGCGCCTATTACGAACGTCCGGACCTGACCCTGGAGCAGGCACAACTGGCCAAACTGGAACATGTCTGTCGCAAGCTCCGCCTCAAGCCCGGTATGACGGTGGTGGAAGCTGGCTGTGGCTGGGGCGGTCTCGCCCGCTATATGGCCAGGAACTATGGCGTCAAGGTACACTCCTACAACATCTCAAAGGAACAGCTGGCCTACGCCCGCGCCGAGGCCGAACGCCAGCAACTGGATCACCTGATTGAGTATGTGGAAGACGATTACCGCAACATTCAGGGTCAATACGACGCCTTCGTATCCATTGGCATGCTCGAACATGTCGGCAGGGACAACTACCCGGCACTGTCAGACCTGATCAAACGCTCACTGAAACCGGACGGCATTGCCCTGCTCCATAGCATTGGTCGCAACCGCCCGATGTTGATGAACGCCTGGATCGAGAAGCGGATTTTCCCTGGCGCCTACCCTCCCAGCATCGGCGAATTCATGACCCTCTGCGAACACGGCGATTTTTCCGTGCTGGATGTGGAAAACTTGCGCCTGCACTACGCACAGACCCTGACCCATTGGATGGATCGGTTTACTGCCTGCGAAGACCAGGTGTCCGACATGTACGACGAGCACTTCGCCCGGGCCTGGCGCATGTACCTTGCCGGCTCTATCGCCGCCTTCCGTGCCGGCTCGCTGCAGCTGTTCCAGGTCGTCTTTACCCACGGCGACAATAACCGGTTGCCACAAAGCCGCCAGGACCTTTATACATCGCCCGCAGCACCGGAGGCCCGTTAATGGATTATTACGACCTGATCATCGTCGGCGCCGGCCCGGCTGGCGCCACCCTCGCCCATTCGCTTCGGGACAGCGGCAAGCGCATTCTTGTCATCGACAAGAAAACCTTCCCACGGGACAAGACCTGCGCGGGCTGGGTGACCCCGGCGGTGATGGCGAGCCTGGAAATCGATACGGCGGACTACGCCAGGGAGCACACCCTGCAACCCATTCGTCGCTTTCGCATCGGCATGATGGGACAGCCCGCTGTAAAGAACGATCATGGTGACGTGGTCAGCTACGGTATCCGCCGCTGCGAGTTCGACCATTACCTGCTCAGCAGGGTAACCGCTTCGCAGGAGCTGGGCACCCCAGTCAAATCCATTACCAGGAAAAACGGCAACTGGGTGGTCAATGACACCTGGGAGGCCCCCCTCATTGTTGGCGCCGGTGGCCACTTCTGCCCGGTGGCCAAGCTCCTGGGCGATGGCCCCGGCAGCCATGAAACCGTGGTTGCCGCCAAAGAAGTCGAGTTTGAAATGACGCCGGAACAATCCGAGGTTTGCGAGGCCCGGGGAGACACACCGGAACTCTGGTTCTGCCGGGACCTGAAAGGCTATGCCTGGGTGTTCCGCAAGGGTAATTTCCTGAATATTGGACTGGGCCGGGAAGACAACCACAAGCTCACCGAGCACCTCGAACAGTTTGTGGAAGGAATGAAAGCCAGCGGACGCATCCCGGCAGATCTGCCCGGGCGCTTCAAGGGCCATGCCTATCTACTGTACGACCACGCGGAGCGTCCCCTGGTGGACGATGGCGTTATGTTGATCGGGGATTCCGCCGGCCTGGCCTACACCCAGAGCGGAGAGGGCATTCGCCCTGCCATTGAATCCGCACTGATCGCTGCACGGGTGATCCGGGAGGCGGAAGATTATTCAGCCCAGACACTGCAGGCCTATGGTGAAACCATCGCCCAACGGTTTGGCAACCGCGCGGCAGAGACGGAACAGGGCTGGCAGATACCGGAATGGGTCAAAGCACCACTGGCCAGTACTCTGATGCGCTCACACTGGTTCACCCGCAAGGTTGTGACCGAGAAGTGGTTTCTGCATCAGGAAGTGCCGCCACTGGATGTCGCGGTTTAAGAGCGGAAATAAAAAAGCCGGGGCAATTGCCCCGGCAAACAGTGACGCCAACACGATACTGCGTTTCTTTACGTCAGCACTTCCGTTTTACATAGAAAACTTGTGTTCAAAGCCCACACCGAAGGTGGTGTCTTCCTGATCGCCGATGTCCTGTTCCACCTGGGCGAAGTAGGCGTAGACCTTGCTCTTCTTGGCCAGCTTGTAGTCGGCGCCAACGCCAATGAGGGTCAGTTCTTCGTCTGAAAGGTCCGCTTTGGTCAGGCCGTACTGGGCTTTCAGTTTCACCCGGTCGAATTTCACGGCACCGCTGATCAGATAGCTGTCTTCCTCACCTTCACCGTCTTCCTCTTCAGCCAGCTGGTACAAAGCACCAAGCTCGAACATGTCGAGCCGAACCAGGCCAGTGGCGCGAAGAATGTTCAATCTGCCATCCATCGTGGAATCAGCGACCAGCTCATCCTCAATCTCGGAGTCATAGGCAATGGCGCCGTAGAACATGCCTTGATCGAACACGATGGAACTGGAGACCGCGTCGGCAACGCCATTCTCGTCTGTACCCTCTTCCTGATCTTCACCGGGAATCAGGGCCACGTTTACGGACAACGCATCGGCAAAGCTGGGAGTGCTGTATTGCACAATGTTGCTGGTGCGGTTCTCACCGGCCATGATGTTCTTGATGTCACCCTGCAGGTCATTGAACTGGTCGACTTTGCCCTGGGCTACTTTTAGCGGTGTATCAAATTTACCGGCAATCAGAGTACCCATGGCGTCATGGGCGAAGCCGCCATAGATGTTGCGCTGGCTGAAGGTCTCACCGTCCTTGTCACCATCATCAACCGAGATTTCGAATTCTGCCTTGTAGACCGCCTTGATCTGGTTGAAATCAAGGTCCAGATCACCTTTGACCCCCAGACGCGAGGCATTGCTCTGAAGCTTCCAGGCATCCTCTACATCGTTGTCCTGGTTTTCGAAGGACACGTTGGCCTTGCCGTAAACGATAGGTCCCTTGTCAGCCATCGCGACGGAGGGCGCAACAACCATGGAACCGATAGCCAGAGCCAGCAATTGCTTTTTCATTCGTTTGTTCTCCATCAGTGATCACGTTTGATCGGTGTTGAATTTCGTGATCACACTATGGAGATGGTTTATTAACTATTTGTTAACCAGACATGGCAATTTGGTGACTGTTTCGATGAAAGGGAGCTCAACGGACCGGCAAATAAAAATGGCGGCCCGGGGGCCGCCATCTCCATGAACCGAGCGCTGATTACTGACCGAGATAACTGCGGTACATCCAGACCGTTTTTTCCTGTTGCGAGATGTAATCGCTCATCAGCGCAACCGTACCTTCGTCGTCCGCATCGCCGGCGAGGCTCAGCAGTTCACGCTGCTTGCCGATCAGTTTGGCGAAGCTTTCCACAATGTTCTCCATGGCAACCTTGCCATCGGAGACGTCCTTGCGCTCAGGCACTTCGGATTTCTCGATGTAGGTGCTGTATGCGTGTGCCGGGCGATGTCCGAGAGTCAGCACGCGCTCGGCAATCTCGTCGATCTTCAACAGCAGATCGTTGTACAGCTCCTCAAACTTCACGTGAAGCTCGAAAAAATTGTCGCCCTTGATGTTCCAGTGATAACCACGAACGTTCATGTAGAAGATCTGGTAGTTGGACAGCAGATCATTCAGGGCATTGGCCAGTTGCTCGGCCTTCGCAGCGTCCAGACCGATAAAGTTCTTTCCCATAACGTGCCTCCTTGACAGTTAGTGAAATAAATCTGGCTTTCAATATAAGCCAGAAGCCTGAAATTAGTGAAGTTTAGAGTCCCAATCCATTCGATAGCTAAACTTCATCATGACTAATGCCGCCAGAACCAGAAACTATTCATAGGTGAGGGCTATCAAAAAGCCACAGATAATTCATTTAACAATAATTATCACTTCCCTTTAAATGGGCACATAAGCATCACCTACACGGAGCTGATCATGAGCGCGCTCAAACTGTTTATCCACGACCACGGAGCAAAGGGCGACAACTCGCTGATGAAGACGATCACCTTTGCAATCACCCATTTCACCGTGGCCTTCAGTGTTGCTTTTCTGCTGACCGGTGACCTCGTCATCGGCAGTCTGATTGCCATGGTGGAGCCGGCTATCAATACCGTTGCCTACTTCTTTCACGAGAAGATCTGGGCGCGCCGTACTCTGCTTGCACAACAAGTGGCTACCCACCGGGGCCACAGTCCATGCAGCGCTTGATCACCTCCGGGCCGATATTGAGGTTGCGATTGAGAGCCCGCAGGGCGGTTCTCACCCCCTCCTCAATAACCGGGTGGTAGAACGGCATGTCCAGCATCTCGTTCACCGTCATCCGTCGCTGCACGCACCAGGCCAGGAGATGACTGATGTGTTCTGCGGCGGGACCAAACATTTCTGCTCCCAGAAACTGGCCACTGCCCTGTTCGCCATAAACTCTCAGTAGTCCGGCATTTCTGCCGATCACCCGGCTACGCCCCTGATCCTCGAACGACACCTCGCCTACCGCGAAACCACCCTGGCAACGCTGGTCTACCTGATCAATGGTCATGCCCACCGTTGCAATCTGCGGGTCGGTAAACACCACTGCCAGCGGGGTGCGACGCAGCCCTGCACGAACATCCGGATAACGCCCGGCATTGTTACCTGCAATACGACCCTCATCCGCCGCTTCATGGAGCAGCGGGGTGTCGTTATTGGCGTCACCGGCAATAAAGATGTGACTGTCGCCACACCTCATGGTGTATGGATTGAACAGCGGCGCACCGCGCTCATCCAGCTCCAGCCCGGCATTCTGGATATCCAGGTGGTCCAGATTCGGTTTCCGCCCGGTGGCTGCCAGCACATAATCAAAGGTTTCAGTCGCCTCGCCTTTGTGCTGATCCGCGAAGGTGATAGCGACCCCGTCGTCGGTGCGGACCACGGCTTTAACGTCTGCATCCGGGTCCAGCGGAAATTCCCGGTTGAAGGTTGCCAGGGCATAATCGCGGATTCGCTTCTCCTGAATCGGGCCCACGGCGCCGCCAACACCGAACATGCGCACGCGAACACCCAGCCGGCTCAGCGCCTGCCCCAGCTCAAGACCAATAACCCCCGGCCCGAACACCGCAACCGACGCCGGCAACTCCTCCCACTCAAAGATGTCATCGTTGACGATCAGGCGGTCCTTGGCCTCTTTCAGGAAGCCCGGAATATTGGGGCGGGATCCCGTCGCCAGAACGACCCGATCCGCGACCACTTCAACCTTTTCATCAACGATCAGGTGGTGGGTATCCACGAACCGGGCATGCCCCCAAAGCCGGTGGGCTTCCGGCATCTCGTCGATGGTTTCCTGGACAAACCCGACAAAACGGTCACGCTCGCGGCGCACCCGCTCCATGACGGCCTTGCCATCAATACGCACTTCTCCGGGATAAACACCAAAAACCGGTCCCTGCGTCATACCGTAGGCGCTGTCCGCTGCGGCAATCAGCAGCTTGCTGGGCATGCAGCCGACGCGGGCGCACGTAGTGCCGTACTGACTGCCCTCAATCAGCACCACGCTGTCGGTGTGACCACGAGCCGCGCGATAGGCCCCCATGCCGGCAGTTCCGGCCCCGATAATCGCAACGTCTACCGTGAGATTGTCCATCACTGCGCCTCCTGCTGACTATCCGGTCTTGTCAGTATAGCCGGCAAATATTGTTGCCTTTCACACAGGATATTTTCCGCAATCGCTTATATCCTTACCGGCACCCGGAAAAACTTTTACCGCTATCCGACTTACCTTAGGAGTACATTCAATGCAGACTTACGGTGCCGAATTCGCAACCGTGGCGCTGGTTCACCTGTTGGCGGTGGCCAGTCCGGGCCCCGATTTTGCGATCATGCTTCGTCAGGCTTTGTGTCAGAGTCGGCGTAATGCCCTGCTCTGCGCTACCGGCATTGGCCTCGGCATCCTGGTGCACGTCACCTATTCACTGTTGGGGATTGGCATTCTGATTCAACAGTCGTTGCTGTTGTTTAATGTTCTCAAGGTGATTGGCGCGCTGTACCTGACGTGGATAGCGGTGCAATGCTTGAGATCCCGGGCGGGCGGCATTCATGTTGAAGCGGGCAACCGAACGTCACAAACCGGATTTGCGGCTTTCAGGCTGGGGTTTCTGACCAATGCACTGAACCCCAAGGCCACCCTGTTCTTCGTGTCACTGTTTTCGGTGGTGATCAGTCCCGACACGCCCATTGCACTGCAAACCGCCTATGGCCTCTACATGGCCTTGGCCACGGGCCTGTGGTTTGCCCTCGTCGCCACGTTCTTCACCCTGCCCAGGGTAAGACGCGGCTTTAACCGGTTCGGCCACTGGCTCGACCGGATGATGGGGGGCGTATTGCTGCTCCTGGCCGGTCAACTGCTGTTTTCTACAGTGAGCGGATCAGAGCCTCCGTCTGGGCCCAGCCAATACACGGATCGGTAATGGAGCAGCCGTATTTCAGATCGGCGCCGTCATCCTGACGCCCCGGTTCCAGGAAGCTTTCCAGCATCAGGCCGCGAATGCAGGCGTTGCCGGCGGCCTTCTGGGCCATGACCTCCCGGGCAATGTCCAGCTGACGCTCCGCCTGCTTGCGGGCATTATCGTGACTGCAGTCCACCATCACTGCGGTGGACACACCGGCACCGGACAGCGATTCAATCGCCAGACCGATGCTATCGGCGTCGTAATTGGTGATGCCTCGACCGCCCCGCAGGACCAGATGGGTATCCGGATTGCCCTCGGTGGTGATCATCGCCGGGACGCCGGTGCTGGCAACGCCCAGAAGATGATGGGAATGAGCTGCGGATTTCATCGCGTTGATGGCCACCGTCACGCCCCCATCGGTGCCATTCTTGAAACCGACAGGCATGGGCAGACCGCTGACCAGCTCCCGGTGAACCTGGGACTCCGTGGTGCGGGCGCCAATGGCGCTCCAGCTGATCAGGTCACCCAGGTAATCCATCGCGAGGGGACTGAGCGCCTCGGTCGCCAGCGGCAGGCCGGATTCCGCCAGATTCAGCAACAGCCTGCGTGACCGCACCAGACCCTCATTGAGATTACCGGCTCCGGTACGATCCGGGTCGTACAACAGCCCTTTCCAGCCCACGGTGGTTCTGGGTTTTTCCAGGTAGGCCCGCATCACAATCAGGAAACGGTCACTGACGGCCTCCGCCAGGCCGCTGAGTTTGTCCGCGTACTCCAGAGCGGCCACCTCGTCATGAATCGAGCAGGGGCCGATCACAATCAAGGTACGCGGGTCTTCGCCACGGAGTACCCGGCGAATAGCGCTGCGGTGGCGGAGAATCTGGCGTTCAATGGCGGGCGTCACTGGCAGGTGCGTTCTCAGCTCTGCGGCTGTCGGGAGAATGTCTTCCCTGCGGCTCGCCGCCGTGGACGTACCCTCGCGGCCCTGTTCACTCAGGGTGTCGATATTCAGTGGCATGTTCATGTCAGTTTTCCGTTTCCCTGTGTCAGAATCAAAAAAGCCCCGGCTGGGTGGGCTACCAGTCGGGGCTTCTTCGAGTCCGGTGGCAGCCTGGGTTTTGCCGGGCTGCCTTCCTCGTAATTCAGTCGATGAAGATCTTATGGGCGGCCCTGGCTCTGGCTAAAATAAAAGCCATAACCAAACCACCAGAAAAACACAGCAGCGACCGCAGCTGCCGGTTTCGCACCGAAAGCTTGCAGAACATTCAATTGACAGATCGCGTGTGTAGTCTTCATGCTTTTCAATATATACCCCGGCTTTTCGGCTTTGCAACCCGCAAACCCGATTTTTATGGAATCTTTTGCCGTGACCGCGATAAAAACCAAGCAGACTTTCCACCGGACCGGGGCAATCATGGCCCTGTGGCTACTACTGTTCGTCACCCCTCTCTCCGCACTGGCGGCAACAGAGGCTCGTACCTACCAGCTCAACAACCGCTCCTCGGAGCAGGTTGCCGCGCAAGTCAGGGAGTTGTACCCGGATGGCCAGGTTGCCATCACCGCCAGGGGGCAGCAGATGATCGTGCGGGGAGAGCCGGAGGTGTTGGACGAAATTGGATCCCTGGTGCAAACCATGGACGTCGCCCCGGTACAGATGCGGATCACCGTGCGGACCCGCAGCAACCTGGACGCCAAAAGCGGAGGTGGCGGTATCACCGTGAACAACGGCCAGGCCCACGCCAATGTTGAGCGCAGGGTCACAACGACGCGCCGCAACCAGGAACGTACCCTGGTGGTACAGGATGGTCAGTCAGCCCACATTCATTCCGGGCAGGTACGAACCGTCCCCATCGCCATACGGGGTGGGCGCAACCCCGCAGCCATCCTCGGACAGGTAGAGACACGCAGTGGCTTCCTGGTCAGCCCACAGGTTATTTCCGACCAGACCATTGAACTCAATATTGTCTCATTCGAGGAAGACCCGGCGGATGATATCCCCGGCTATGAAACCGAAGCCCTGATGACCATTCGCCGGGTGGACCCCGGACAGTGGGTCGAGCTTGGCAGTACCCGACGCAGCCAGTCCGGCAACCGCTCCGGCATCACCTATCAGGTTGGCGGTGACCAAAGGGAAAACCAGACCGTTGAAGTGCGGGTAGAGATACTCTGACCCCTCACGCAGCCCCTTTGCGTGACGCAAGCAACGTCGCTTTTGCTTCATTCACCTTGGCGGCCAGGTAATCGTTACCGCCACGGTCGGGATGGATCTTCTGCATCAGCCGCCGGTGGGCCATGATCACCTCATCCCCGGAACAGTCCGGAGATACTCCGAGGATATCGCAGGCTTCACGCACGGACATCGACCCTGCCCGCTGCCCCACACCACCAGACCTGGCGCCACCAGCGCCGGCCCCGTCGTTGCCGGACTGTTGCTGTTGGCGGTACATCCGGTTCACCATGGGCGCGAACCTCACCAAGGCCGGCAGTTTTCGTAACAAGGGAACCAGCGCCGCCACGGCCGCCGTTAGGACATGGACGCGTCCGGTCAGCACCATAAAGAGAAGTACAGCGCCACCGACCACCAGCACCATCTTCCAGGTGGCAGCTTTTTTATTCTCCGCCGACAGTGCTCCCCATTGCTTCAGAATGACAAAAACCGCCACCGCCAGGGCAATACCCAATATCCAATGCATAGTGTAATCCCTTACGATTCACTGGCCGTATTCTGGCATTCAACCGGTGACAAAACACCCTGTTTTTGTATAGGATGCTATTCTATTAATCGCTGTTAAGAATCAGTTACATACTCTCCCCATTAAAGATAAACAGGGACAATCGTCGACGAGCCTGACCGGCCACATTTGGCGATTTCCAAATGGACACTGATACCCAGGACCTGAATTATGCGCACGGCTTCCCGTTTCCTGATCGTCATTATCTTCCTTGGCGTAGTGCTTGGTGGCATTTTCGGCTACAAGTTTTACCAGTTTGGTCAGCTTAAAGAGCAATCATCGCAGCCACAACCACCTGCCCAGATTTCCACTACCAAGGCACAGAGCGGGCAGTGGACACCCGCCGTCAAGGCCGTGGGCAGCGTCGAGGCCATCAATGGCATTGAGGTGGCCAACGAAGTGCCAGGGGTAATTGAAACCATCGGCTTTGAGTCCGGCGACACCGTCAGCAAGGGCGATATCCTGATCCGCCTGGACGCCGCCATCGACGAGGCCGCACTGCGGACCCGTCGTGCCGAGGCGCAACTGGCGGAACAGGAGTTCAAGCGGATATCCGACCTGCTTCCGAAACGCGCAGTGTCACAATCCCAGTTCGATGAAGCCAAAGCCAACGTCGATGCTGCCCGTGCCCGGGTCAACGAAGCGGAAGCCCAACTGAACAAGAAAGTGATTCGCGCCCCCTTCGATGGCACCCTCGGCCTTCGCATGGTGGACCAGGGCGAATACATCCCCACCGGCACGCCGATTGTCGAAATCAACATGCTGAATCCCATCTATGTGGATTACACGCTGTCCGAGAAGGACCTTCCGAGAATCGCAACCGGTTATGACGTTACTGCTACGGTTGCCGCGATTCCGGGCCAAACTTTCGACGGACAGGTCAGCGCCATCAACACCTCGGTCAATCCGGAAACCCGGACCGTGCGCATTCGTGCCACGCTGGCGAATCCTGAAAATGCCCTGCGGCCCGGCATGTTTACCACCATCCTGACCAAACAGCCGCAGGATCGCGACGTGGTCACCGTTCCCCGGACTGCGATTTCCTACAACACCTACGGCGATTTTGTCTTCGTAGTGGAAGAGAACGACGAGGGTGAACTGATCGTCAACCGCCGGACCGTCCAGACTGGCGAAGTCCGCGACGGCCGTGTTGCCGTAGAGGATGGCCTGAAAGAGGGCGAGGAAGTCGTCGCCAAGGGCCTGCTGAGACTCCGCGCCGGACAGCGGGTGGAAGTGCAGGGAAGCAATGACCAGCTGGCGGAGGCGTCTGACTAATGCGTTTTACCGACATATTCATTCAGCGCCCCGTCCTGGCGACGGTGGTCAGCCTGCTGATCCTGCTGCTCGGCACCCGGGCCGCCATGGAAATGGAAGTTCGCCAGTATCCCCAACTGGAAAGCACGACCGTTACCGTGACCACCGCCTATCCGGGCGCCAGTTCGGACCTGGTCAAGGGCTTTATCACCACCCCGTTGCAACAGGCCATCGCCGAAGCCAGCGGGATCGACTACCTGACCTCCACCAGCTCCCAGGGCGTTTCCACCATCGAAGCCAAGATGGTGCTGAACTACGATGCCAACGCGGCGCTGTCGGAAATCCAGGCCAAGGTGGCGAGCCAGCGCAACGTATTGCCGGCAGACGCCCAGGACCCGGTCATTTCCTCCACCACCGGGGACTCAACGGCCCTCATGTACATTGCGTTCTACGGCGATGAACTGGGCGTCCCACAGATTACCGACTACCTGACTCGGGTTGTCCAGCCCAAGCTCCAGGCGCTGGCCGGCGTCGGCAAGGCCAACTTGCTGGGGCGCAAGTTTGCCTTGCGCGCCTGGCTAGACCCGGAGCGACTGTCCGCCGTCGACATGACACCCCAGGAAGTGGTCCAGGTCCTGTTACAGAATAACTACCAGGCTGCCGTGGGTAACACCGAGGGCAAGTACACCAAGATCAGCATGACCAGCGATACCGACGTGGGAAGCCTGGACCAGTTCCGCGAGCTGGTGATCAAGGAATCCAATGGCTCCCTGATTCGGCTCAAGGATATCGCCAGGGTTGAACTGGGATCGGAATCTTACGATCAATTGGCGCTGTACAAGGGCCAGCCCGCCACCTATGTCGCCATTGAACTGTCTCCCGGGGCCAACCCGCTGACGGTTGCCAAGCTGGTGAAAGACCAGTTGCCGGATATTGAAAGCCAGCTGCCATCAGGCCTGGACGTTCGACTGGCCTACGACGCGTCAGACTTTATCGAGAGCTCCATCAACGAAGTCATCCAGACTCTGGTGGAAGCACTACTCATCGTACTGGTCGTGGTCTTCCTGTGTCTGGGTTCCGTCCGTGCAGCAATTGTGCCTTCCGTTGCCGTGCCTCTGTCCCTGGTCGGCGGCGCCTTCGTCATGCTGATGATGGGTTTTTCCCTGAACCTGCTGACACTGCTGTCGATGGTACTTGCCATCGGCCTGGTGGTGGACGACGCCATTATCATGGTGGAGAACGTGCATCGTCACATCGAACAGGGGGAATCCCGGTTTGACGCCGCCATCCACGGCGCCCGGGAAATGGCCGTGCCCATCATCGCCATGACCACCACCCTGGTGGCCGTCTATGCCCCCATTGGGTTTATGGGCGGGCTGGTCGGCTCGCTGTTTACCGAGTTTGCCTTCACTCTGGCGGGCACTGTGGTGATTTCCGGCGTCGTCGCGCTGACACTGTCACCGATGTTGTCCGGAAAAATTCTCAAACCCCATGGCAATCCCGGACGCTTTGAAAAACTGGTGGAGCACTCGTTCAACGGGCTCGCCAACAGCTATAAAGCGGCACTGAGCTCGCTGATGGCAACCAAGTCCGTGGTGATCTTCTTTGCCCTTGTGGTACTGGCCTCCATTTACTTCATGGTGATGATGAGCCAGAGCGAACTGGCCCCCACCGAGGACCAGGGCATCCTGTTCTATCAGGGCCTTGCGCCCCAGACTGCGACCCTGGACTACCTTGAGGAGCACGGCGAAGAAGCGCTGGAACGCATGGAACAGGTTCCCGGCTACAGCGAGGACTTCATGATTCTGGGGATTACGGCTCCCAATGCCGTATTCGGCGGCTTCAAGATGGAAACCTGGGAAAATCGTGATCTGAGCATGTTCGAAGTACAGCCTCAGCTGGACGGTGCGCTCAAGCAAATCACCGGGTTGCAGACGGCGGTATTCCCACCGGCATCGCTGCCAGGTTCCGGTGGCGGCCTGCCGTTTCAGTTCGTGATCACCACCGGGGAAGACTACAACCGCCTGAACGACGTTGCCGATGAAATGCTTGGCAAGGCCATGGCCAGTGGCAACTTCATGTTCCTGCAGAAATCCATTGACTTCGATCGTCCGGTGACCCAGATCAAGGTCGACCGTGACCGGGTCGCCGATCTGGGTCTGTCCATGCAGGATGTGGGGCAAGCCATGTCGAGCATGCTCGGTGGCGGCTACATCAACCGCTTCAATATGGAAGGCCGCTCCTACCAGGTCATTCCGCAGGTTGAGCGGGATTTCCGCCTGAGTCCGGACGCTCTCAACGACTACTACATCCGCGCTGATAACGGTGAGCTGATCCCACTCAGCAGCGTCATCAGCTTTGAGGACAAAGTGGAACCGTCCCAGCGTACCCAGTTCAACCAGCTGAACTCGCTGACACTGCAGGGCGTGGTGATGCCCGGGGTGACCATGGGGGATGCCATGGCGTTCATGGAATCCACCGCGGACGAGATATTCCCCCAGGGCTTCACCTCTGACTACACTGGCGAATCCCGACAATTTGCCAATCAGGGCAGCGCCTTGATGGTCACCTTCTTCCTGTCACTGCTGGTGATTTACCTGGTGCTCGCCGCCCAGTTCGAAAGCTGGCGCGATCCGATCATCATCCTGGTCTCGGTGCCCATGTCCGTGGCGGGCGCGATGGCGTTCATTGTGCTCGGATTCGCCACCATGAATATCTACACCCAGGTGGGCCTGATCACCCTGATCGGCGTGGTGTCCAAGAACGGCATCCTGATTGTGGAGTTCGCCAACGCCCTGCAGGTCGACAAGGGACTGAACAAGCGCGAAGCGGTGATCGAAGCGGCAGCCATCCGGTTGCGGCCCATCATCATGACGTCGCTGGCACTGATCTTTGCCATGGTGCCGCTGCTGATCGCTATCGGCCCGGGTGCAGAAAGCCGCTTTGCCATCGGCCTGACCATCAGCGCCGGTCTCGGCATCGGCACACTGTTCACCATTTTCGTGTTGCCGGCATTCTACATCCTGCTGGCCCGTGACCATCACGGTTCCGCTGCCGAAGAATACGGTAACGGGGACAGTGAAAAGGCATCGGCCCCCGCCCAATGACCCTGGGCACGCTGTTCTGGCTGTTTGTCGCGGGGTTCGCCATCTGGTACTGGTGGCGGGCCAAGGCGATCAAAGACTTCGTCCTGCAGGCAGCCAGGAACTATTGCAAGAAAATGGATGTGATGCTGCTGGACGACGCCGTCTACTTGCGAGGGCTGTGGTTCAAGCGTGATGAGGCCGGGCGCCTTCGCGTGTGGCGGCGTTTTCTGTTCGATTTCACCTCTACCGGAGAGGAAAGGTACGTGGGCCGCATCATCATGCTTGGCCCGCGCATCCTGCATATGGAGCTGGAACCACACCGACTTAACTGATTTATGACGCCTGGCTGCACCATGCCGTGCAGAAAACGGGCAGGATGGCTATACTGCAACCGCCGGTAAGACACTCACACGACTTGAGACCCCACACCCCCGATGCTGTTGCAATTGACGTCCGGAATACTCTTTCTGATGCTCTCAAGCCCGTTGCTTGCAGAGAGGCCCAGTCTCAACATTGCCACCTCCCAGTATCCCCCGTTCGAATACCTTGAAGACGGGATGCTGGTCGGCGAAGACGTGGAAACCATCCAGAACGTTGTTGACCGTATGGGAATGGAACCGTCGTTTGTCGTACTCCCCTGGATCAGGGCGGAAGCGAGGGTCAGAAGCGGCAAGTCGGATCTGTTATTCACCCTGACCCGCTCGGATCAACGCGAGCGCCACTACTATTTCACTGCCCCCATCAACACCGCCCGGGACGTCTTCTTCAAGCGTTCGGACATGGAGTTAGAATGGCAGACTTTTGATGACCTGGAAGGCCTGAGAGTGGGGTTGTCGTCGTCTTACAGCTACGCGCCCGAATTCATGGCCTGGCTGGATACCGCAAACGTGGAAGCCGTCAGGATCAGTCAGGAGAGGCCGGACCTCACAGGACTGCGGATGCTCGCGTTTGACCGGATTGACCTGTTTATCTGCGAACAGTCAGTGTGCAACTTCCTTCTGGAGGAACATCAGGACACCCAGACAGAGCTGAAAACCATTGAGGCGGTTCCGGGAACGATTGGCAAGGAGCGAGCGTTCCGTGCGGCGTTTTCACGGCAAAACCCCGAGGGCGAACAGCTCAGGGACCGCTTCAACCAGGCGTTGTCCGAACTCAGGCAGGAAAGCGCCGACTGAAGTCTGCGGCAATCACCTATCATCCAACACATCACAGATTTGCTCAGGTTTCCTATACTGCCAGAATCACCCTCAACCAGCAGACCGGGACCATGGACATCAAGACAGATCACCGCTACGCGATTAACCTCAACGTTCGGGGCATTCAGCCTTCCGCCACGCTTCGCATTAATGAGCTGAGCAACCAGCTCCGTTCCGAAGGCCGGGACATCATCAAGCTGGGTCTCGGCCAATCACCGTTTCCGGTACCGGACCGTGTGGTGAAAGCGTTGCAGGATCACGCCCATGAAAAGGACTATCTGCCGGTCAAGGGCCTGAAAGCCCTGCGGGAGTCCATTGCCGGCTACATCAACCGGAGCGAGCGCATGCGCTGCACCTGGGAAGATGTGCTGATCGGGCCGGGCTCCAAGGAACTGCTGTTTATCCTGCAGCTGGCCTACTACGGTGACCTGCTGATTCCGCGCCCGAGCTGGGTGTCCTACGCACCCCAGGCGCGCATCATCGGCCGTTCGGTACACTGGCTGCCAACCCACGCGGAGAACAACTGGCAGCTGACCGCCGAGGAACTGGATATCATCTGCCGCGACGACCCCTCACGTCCGCGCATCCTGATCCTGAACTACCCGTCCAACCCCACCGGCTGCACCTACACCGACGACCAGTTGCTGGCCATCGCCAACGTAGCGCGCAAGTACAACCTGATCCTGCTGTCGGATGAGATCTATGGTGAAGTGCATTTTGAAGGCAAGCACAAATCCATTGCCCGCTATTACCCGGAGGGCACGATTATCAGTACCGGCCTGAGCAAATGGGCCGGCGCTGGCGGCTGGCGCCTGGGGACGTTTATCTTCCCGCCGGAGCTGCGCCCCCTGCAGGACGCCATGGCCATCATCGCCAGCGAAACCTACACCGCCACCAGCGCCCCGATCCAGTACGCCGCCATTGCCGCCTTCAACGGCGGCGACGATATGGACGAATACCTCAAGCAGTCGCGACGGGTGCTGAAGGTGGTGGGTGAATACATGCACCGCCGCCTGACCGACATGGGCGCGGTGGTCCAGAAGCCGGAAGGGGCCTTTTACCTGTTCCCGGATTTCAACAATTTCCGCGACGTACTGGCCAGCAAGGACATCAAGACCAGCCAGTCCTTCTGCCAGGCACTGCTGGAAAACACCGGCGTGGCGATTCTGCCCGCCAGTGATTTCGGTTTTGTGCCGGATCATCTGGCCGCGCGACTGGCGTTTGTGGATTTCGACGGCGCCGGCTCCCTGAAACTGGCCGGCAGCGATTACGCCGGGCAGAATCTGGACGATGATTTCGTCCAACAGGCATGCCCGCGGCTGGTACTGGCCATGGACAAGATGGAGAAGTGGCTGAACAGCCTGTAAGCCGATCGTGTTAGACTGGCGCCCTCTCTCTCCACGTCCAGCCAAGGGGGCGCCATGTCCGATTCCGTGTCTTTTCGAGACATCACCGATTTTGCCCAGGCACTTGCCCTGGAAGCCGGCGAGCTGATTCGCCACGAGCGCGATACCAACACCCTGCGCACTGACTACAAGCAGCAAACCGAGCTGGTCACCCACGCCGACGTGATGGCCGATGAGTTCATCACCACAGCCATCCGCGAACGCTTCCCGGACCACCGCATTCTCTCCGAGGAGACCATGCCGGACCTGAGCCAGGCGGAGGAACTGGAAACCCCGCTGTGGATCATCGACCCAATCGACGGCACGGTAAACTACGCCTACGGCCACCCCCAGGTCGCGGTATCCATTGCCTACGCCGAGAAAGGCCGCGTCCAGGCCGGCGTGGTTCACGCGCCCTTCCCCAACGAAACTTTCCGTGCTACCCGGGGCGAAGGCGCAACCCTCAATGGCGAACCAATCAAACACAGCGGCGCCACGGTTCCCAGGGATTCCCTGTTCGCCACCGGCTTCCCCTACACCAAGGACAACCTGGAACCACTGGTTAAACGCCTCGATGCAATGATCCACAATTGCCGCGACCTGCGCCGCATCGGCTCAGCTGCCCTCGACATCTGCTGGGTCGCCTGCGGCCGCCTGGACATCTACTACGAAAACGTCAGCCCCTGGGACTTCGCCGCCGCCCGCCTCATCGCCCTGGAAGCCGGTGCCACCGCTGGCCACTTCGGCGACGTTCCCGATGGCTACCCCGCCGACCTCTACGGCCGCGATATCCTGATCTCCGCTCCGGCGATCTGGGAGCCTGTTCGCCAGATCCTGCGCTCTGCCTCCGGGTATGACTGAATGTATGACTGGGGCTCCGAGGTTTATCGGGTAGCCTGCCAGTGATGGTGGCAGGTCTGGGTGGGCCTCCCCTTCACAGAACCGCTACAAGCACATCCATGTGCGCTTCGTTCCGGCCATCCATGGCCTCCAAGATTCTATGAAGGGGAGGCCCACCCAGACCTACGGAATCCACGAGATATATCGAATTTACCAACAATTTCGTGAGGTGTGAGCGAACAGTTTCTGACGTCAAGCTAGCAATATCTTTGGATTATTGTAGCGATAGCTAAGGAGCCGTGACGGCGGTGGCGGGAAGGACTTCCCCGGAATTTCGAAGGCCATGGATGGCCTGAGAGAAGCGCACATGGATGTGCTCGTAGCGGTTCCGGGGAAGTCCTTCCCGCCACCGCCACGCCCCCAAAGCTAGCAGGCTACCAAAGGCACCTCAAAAGTCAGCCCCAGACACCCTCAGAAACCAGTCCCCAACTCTCGTCGAAGTCGGTCGAGGGCAACCGCGAAAACGACGACCGCACAAACCGCTGAATGCGGCCTTCGACGAACACCAGCACAAAGTCCGCGCCGCGATTGGCGCTGGTCCGGGGACGCAGACCCTGGCGGATCTCGCCTTCCTTGAGGATCTGACGTACCTGGGTTTCCAGGCGGTCGAAGAACTGGGATGCGCGCTTGCGCAGGGTCTCGTTTTCGCCCATCAGGGCATCGCCGGTCAGCACGCAGCACAGGCCGGGATTGCGCTCGGCGAACACCAGCACCAGGTTGGCCAGCTGTTGCAGGCGGGCGCGGGCGTCCTCGTGCTCCTGCAGGATAACCTGGCAACGGCTGAAGACCGCTTCGTCGGCGAAGTCGATCAACGCCTCGAACATCTTGCGCTTGCTGGGGAAATGGCGGTACAGCGCCGCCTCGGTAACACCTACGGATTTGGCCAGGCCGGCGGTGGTGATGCGAGCTCCGGGATCGGTTTCCAGCAGCTCCACCAACGCATGCAGGATCGCCTCCCGACGACTGGGTTTTTGATCGGTCATGACAGGACTTCAGCGCTCTGTAACTGGGTTATTTTCGGGGCCGGTCATTGGCGCCGGCCCTCTGGGTTATTCAGTCTTGTACCGGATTGTTCACTAAATCAGAAGAACGTGCCATCGATGGGCGAGGACGCACTGGCGTAGAGTTTCTTGGGCATGCGGCCCGCCAGATAGGCTTCGCGGCCTGCTTCCACACCGAGGCGCATGGCGTGGGCCATCTTGATCGGATCCTGGGCCTGGGCGATGGCGGTGTTCATCAATACGCCGTCACAGCCCAGCTCCATGGCAAGCGTAGCGTCCGAGGCGGTGCCGACACCGGCATCCACCAGCACCGGGACATTGGCGTTTTCCACAATCAGGCGGATGTTGTACCGGTTCTGGATACCCAGGCCCGACCCGATAGGCGCGCCCAGCGGCATGATGGCAATACAGCCCATGTCTTCCAGGCGCTTGGCCAGCAGCGGATCGTCGGAGCAATAGACCATGACCTTGAAGCCATCCTTGATCAGCTCTTCGGCAGCCACCAGGGTTTCGGTCATGTTCGGGTACAGGGTTTTCTCCTCGCCCAGCACTTCCAGTTTCACCAGATCGTGACCGTCCAGCAGTTCGCGGGCCAGTTTGCAGGTGCGCACAGCATCCTTCGCGGTGTAGCAGCCGGCAGTGTTCGGCAGGATGGTGTAGGTGTCCGGGGAAATCACGTCGAGCAGGTTGGGCTCATCGGGATTTTGCCCCAGGTTGGTCCGGCGTACCGCCACGGTGACGATTTCCGCACCGCTGGCTTCGATGGCATGGCCGGTTTCCATCAGGTCACGATATTTACCGGTCCCGACCAGCAGGCGTGACTGATAGACCCGGCCTGCGAGTTCAAGGGGTTTGTCTTCTGGGAGCTGTGTTGTTGGTTGTTCGCTCATAACCTTCCTGGGGCTGTAGGGATTATCGGGGATGTCATCGGCAGGATGGGCCGCGTCAATGCGGCATTACTCAACCCCCACCGATGGCATGGACTACTTCGATCCGGTCACCGTCGTTCAGGTGGAATTCCGGATGCTGGCTGCGGGGCACGATGTCTTCGTTGACTTCCACCGCCAGTCGTTTGCCCGCCAGGG
Organism: Marinobacter alkalisoli; assembly: GCF_045449855.1. Taxonomy (NCBI): domain Bacteria; kingdom Pseudomonadati; phylum Pseudomonadota; class Gammaproteobacteria; order Pseudomonadales; family Marinobacteraceae; genus Marinobacter; species Marinobacter alkalisoli. Next base: position 79,557 of record NZ_JBJJLC010000052.1, read on the forward strand.
CCATGTGTTCAATCAGATCCGCAATGGTTGCCTGGGGCGGGAGCTCAATACCATCGCCGTTTACCTGAACCTGCATGCTTACCTCTGTAAAGTCTCTAGCGCCGCAATCCGGCGATCAATAACAAAACCCAACCCACCATGAAACAGACACCACCGATGGGCGTGATCGGCCCGACCCAGCGGATATCCGTCAGCACCAGTACATAGAGACTGCCGCTGAACAGCAGGATACCCGCCAGAAAAAATCCCGAGGCAACCGCCAACAGGCGGCGGTGAATTCCTATCCCGGTTAACACGGCCACGAGTATCAATGTTAATGAATGGTATACCTGATAAGTGACGGCAGTCTGGAAAACTTCAAGGCCCCGAGGGCTAACTATTGCCCTCAGGCCGTGGGCGCCAAAGGCGCCGGCCATGACCGCCAGCAGCGCCAGCAAGGCACCGAGCACCAGTGGCAGCCGCATGATGTCGGTTCTGCTAGCAGTCACAGTGAATTTTTTCCCCGCTATCGAGGTTCATGATGGTCAGGGCTCCGCCCCAGACGCACCCGGTGTCCAGGCCGATAAACTGTTCCTTGCCGGTTCTGCCTTCAAGGGCCGCCCAGTGGCCAAAGATCACTTTGACGCTGTCCTGGCGGGGAAACTCGAACCAGGGGGCAAACCCGTCCGGAGCGCTGTCCGCCGACTCCTTGGTGGTCAGTTCCAGGGTGCCGTCCGCTGCAATAAAGCGCATACGCGTAAAATAATTGGTAATCACCCGCCACCGGTCCATGCCGATCAGGCTGTCGTCCCAGCGCTCGGGCTGGTTGCCGTACATATGGGTGAAGTACTCCTGCGCGCCGTCACCGGCAATCACCGCTTCCACTTCCCGCGCATGCGCTGCAGCCTGTTCCGGCGTCCAGATGTGCGGCAGGCCAGCGTGAGCCATGACCAGGTTGCGGGCAGCATCGTGGATACAGAGCTTCTGCTGTCGCAACCAGTTCACCAGCCGGGCCTGATCCGGAGCATCCAGAATACCATCCAGGGTGTCTTTCTTGCGGGGCTGGTGGCCACCCAGGGCCACGGCCAGCAGGTGCAGGTCGTGGTTACCCAGAGCCACCACCGCAGCATCGCCAAGGTTCTCGAGGAACCGCAAGGTTTCCAGTGACGCCGGCCCCCGATTGATCAGGTCTCCGGCCACCCAGAGCCGGTCCCGGGACGGCGAAAAATCGACCTTGTCCAGCACATCCCGCAGACGATCGTAACAGCCCTGGATATCGCCGATGGCGTAGTCAGTCATCACTCTCCCCGTTCTGCGCCTGGCTGTCGGCTTTACCGTCCACCAACCTATCTGCAATCGCCACGTAATCCGCCAGCCCCAGGTTCTCCGGCCGCAGTCCGTCATTGATGCCCAGGCTCTGCAGCTGCTCCACCGTGACCAGTCCCGCCAAGGCCTTGCGCAAGGTCTTGCGGCGGGCATTGAACGCGGTCCGGACCACGGCCTGCAACGTACCGAGGTCTTTGGCCGGATGCGGCAACGTGGTGTGCGGCACCATGCGGACAATGGCGGAATCCACCTTCGGTGCCGGCCGGAATGCTCCGGCGCCGACTTCAAACAGCGGCTGCACCTTGCAGAAATACTGGGTCATGATACCCAGACGACCGTAGTTGTTATCACCCGGCACGGCGGCCATTCGCTGCACCACTTCTTTCTGCAGCATGAAGTGCATGTCCTGGACCACACCGGAGTAACTGAGCAGGTGAAAAATCAGCGGCGTTGAGATGTTGTACGGCAGGTTGCCGATAATCCGCAGCGGCCTGTCACTGACCAGTTGGCTGAAATCGAATTTCAGGGCATCCGCTTCGTGAATCCGGAAATCCGGGTAATTGAAAAATTTGGTCCGCAGAACCGGGATCAGATCACGGTCAAGCTCCACCACCTGCAGCGCCGGGTTCACTGCCAGAATTTCCTCGGTAATAGCACCCAGACCGGGGCCGATTTCCACGATGGCATCATCGGCCTTGGGATGGATGGCGCGGATAATGCGCTCGATCACGCCCGGATCGTGGAGGAAATTCTGACCGAACCGTTTTCTGGCCTGATGGCCGGGTTTGTTGCTCACGCTAGCTCTCTTTTGCCAACTTTCGATAAATCGCCATCTGTTCACCGACCTTGATGGCGGTCTGCAGGCTGCCTGCATCCGCTTTGCCGGTACCAGCCAGATCCAGGGCAGTGCCATGGTCAACCGAGGTGCGGACGATCGGCAGCCCCAGGGTAATGTTAACCGCTCGGCCAAAGCCCTGGAATTTCAGTACCGGCAACCCCTGGTCGTGGTACATGGCCAGGACCGCATCGGCATTGTCCAACCAGTGAGGGGTGAACAGGGTATCCGCCGGCAACGGGCCGGTCAGATTGATGCCCTTGGTACGGAGGTTGTCCAGCGTCGGCTCGATCACCTCCAGTTCTTCCCGCCCCAGGTGACCGCCCTCCCCCGCGTGGGGGTTGAGGCCGGCAACCAGGATGCGCGGATGCTCGATACCGAAGAAGGTGCGCAGGTCGTCATTGAGGATCCGGGTCACCTGGGTCAGGCGTTCCGGGGTAATCGCCGCGGCGACGTCTTTCAGGGGCAGATGGGTGGTGACCAGCGCCACCCTGAGCTCTTCGGTGGCCAGCATCATCACCACCCGCTCAACGCCACAGAGTTCCTGCAGGAACTCGGTATGGCCGCTGAAAACGATACCGGCGTCATTGATCACACCCTTATGGACCGGCGCAGTGACCATGCCATCGAAGCGTCCGTCCAGGCAGCCCTGGGCCGCGAGTCTCAAGGTGTCGAGCACATACTGGCTATTGCCGGTGTTCAGTGTGCCGGCGTCTGTACTGGCCAACCCCTCGACGTGGTACACCGAGAGGCGCCCCGGCTCCCTGGTGGCAGCTTCACCAGGCTGCCACGGTTCCAGAATCACATCCAGGCCCAGTTGTTGCGCCCTTGCCTCTAACAGCGCGCGGCTCGCCACCACAACAATGCCCGGCTGACGGGTTTCCGCGGCCAGTTGCAGGCACAGTTCCGGGCCGATACCCGCCGGCTCACCGGCAGTCAGGGCAAGGGTGACCGGGTCGCTCATGACTCCTCGGATGCCTCGTTCTCGTCAGCGTACTCATCCTTGAACTCAACGAAAGCCTCGTCGCGAATCTCCCGCAGCCAGTTCTGCAGCTCGGTGTCGAACTTGCGACGGTATATCGACTGACGGGCTTCCGACTCACGGACTTCGCCGCTGATGTCCTTCTGGCGCCGCTCCTGCACTTCCAGGATATGCCAGCCGAACTGAGACCGGAACGGGCCTTTCAGTTCACCGACATTCGCATCCATCATGGCTTGCTCAAACTCGGGTACCATCTGACCAGGGCTGACCCAGCCCAGGTTGCCGCCATCGGAACCGGACACCGGGTCATCCGAATGCTCTCTGGCCAGTACCGCAAAATCGGCGCCGTCACGGATCTGCCGGTACAGGTCACGAATGGCGCTTTCCGCCTGGGCTTCCGCGACCGTCTCGCTGGTTCTGATCAGTATATGACGCACCCGGGATTGCTCGATCACCTGGTCACCTTCGCCACCGCGTCGATCTCGGACCATCACCAGGTGAAAGCCGTTGTTGTTGCCCATTACCTGAGACGGCACGCCGGTTTCCAGTTCCGGTACGACGGATTCCAACAGCGATGGCAGCTGACTCCTTCTGCGCCAGCCCATGTCACCACCCTCCAGGGCATTGGCGGCGTCGGATTCGGCCACCGCAACTTCCCGGAAATCACGACCGCCGACAATCTCTGAACGCAGCCGTTCGGCCTTTTCCCGGGCGGCAGCAACGGCCGACTCGTCGTTCGGGTTATCCACTTCAACGTAGATGTAGGCCAGTTGATACTCCTCATTGCTCGGTTCACGGGAGGAGAGTGACTGCAGATAGTTCTGCACCTCGCGATCGGTCACACGCACGCGGTTGCCGACCTGGCGTTGCTGCACGCGGCTGGCCAGCATCTCGTTGCGGATCTGCTCACGGGCCTCGCGGTAGCTGACGCCTTCCGCCGCCAGTTGCTGCTCGAACTGGGTCATGGTCATGTTGTTGCGCCGGGCAATGCCGGTCATGGTTTCGTTCAGTTCGTTGTCACTGATCCGCATGCCGCCACGTTCCGCCATCTGCAGCTGGATCGACTCGGTGATCAGCTGATCCAGCACCCGTTGCTCAAGGATGTCCCTTGGTGGCAATCCGGTTCCCTGGGCCTGCAGTCTCCCCGCGATGGTATCAATACGGTTATCCAGCTCGCTCTGCAGGATCACACTATCGTCCACAATGGCCACAACCCGATCCAGCGGCTGACGTTCAGCCTGTGCGACCGAGGTCACCATCACCGCCAGGAGGATCAACAATGTTTTTGCGCAATGGCGAAGGTTCGCCTTCATAATCACCTCTGATAAATGAACAGTCTTTCTGCGGAACGCCCGCTACACGTTGATTCAGTCGTACCTTGTGGCCGTGCCGCCAAAGCGACGGCGTTCCCGCTCATCAAATCCGTAGATGGCTTCGGAGATCCGATCGGAAGAACCGCCACTGCCACCCAGCCCCTTGAGCTGGATCTGGAACAGCATGCGGCTTTCCAGCTCCTCATCGTCGGTCAGGTAGTTCTGGTGGACCACCTGAACGCTCCAGCAACAATTATTATATTCAATGCCCGCCAGTGAACCGACGGTGCGATCCAGCTGGGAGTCGTATACCCAGCGGCCAATCAGACTAACACGGTCTGTGACAGGAAAAACTGCCCCGATATCCGACTGTTCCAGTTCGTTTCTGCTGTAGGTGTGGCCAAGTGTCGCCAGGTAACGGTAATCCTCCGAATGGAAGATAAGCTGGCTACGCCCTTCCTCGGTCTGCTGGGTGTCCGGATCCCACAGACCGGAACTGCGGATATCCAGCGTCTCCAGCGGGCGAAGAAGCACCTCCCCTGCCAATGGTGAGTCGCTGCGGTCGTCCGCGCCGCGCCCCAGCAATGTCACGTCCCGGTCATCGTAATAATGCACCTGCCCGATACTGAAACGGGCCCGCTCGGCGCCGGTGACCAGATCATTGAAACGACTGGTCAGGGCTACCGTCAACTGGTTCGCGTCGCCAACCCGGTCGCCGCCGGTGAAGCGGTTACGCCGGAACAGCTGGTCAAAGCTGAACGAGCGGAGCGCGCTATCGAAATCGGGAATCTCGTCCTGGTCAGCATCGGCGTCGGCCCATGCATAATACAGGCGGGGCTCCAGCGTCTGGTTATAAGGGATATCGAACAGGCTGGACTGGCGATCAAAATACAGCCCCGAGTCCCACTCGAAGACCGGCACCGTGCGATCAAAGCCGGCACGGTTCAGTTCATAGTCTTCCAGCTCATAGCGAGTGTAATCCAGGCTGACCGACGGACGGGTAAAACCCCAGAGCGTCCGCAGCGGCAGAGCCACTTCCGGTATCGCCCGCAGCCGCTGACCATTGGCCCGATCCAGACCAGTCAACTCAGCGTTGTCCCGGTAAAAATAGGTGTACTGGCTTTCCAGGTTGGTTTCCACCGGCCCAAGATCCGTGGTCATGCCGTAGATCACTTCCGGCAACTGGGCATAGGGTTTGTTGCGTTCGGCAATGCGATCGGTGACCGTCTGGTAGCCGTTGGCGTAGATCTCGAAATACTGGGAGTCATCCTGATAGCGAGCGCCGCCACGGCGCTGGAGGTGTGTGGTCTGGTTGATTTCCAGGTTCTGGTTCAGGTCGCTCAGGTAATCCTCGTCACTGACCACCGAATAATCGCCGTAGGCATTCCAGCCACCGCCGAGCCCGGCACGGGTGGTAAAATCCAGAGCCCAGCGCTCGCCATCCTCATCGGGAAATTCATTCTGGTACTCAAGGTCGTTATTGATGTATCCCAGTTGCAAGACCGATTCGCCCCAGGGGCTCAGGTAACGGCCTTCCACTTCGTTAAACAGGCCCCGGCCATGAATATACTGCGGCGTCAGGGTGGCGTCGTAGTGGGGCGCCAGGTTCAGGTAATAGGGAACCGAGAGATAGGCGCCGCTGCCGGCATTGGACGTACCGAACGAGGGATACAGAAAACCGGTCTTGCGGCGATCATCAATGGGAAAGCTGGCGTAGGGCCAGTAGAAAACCGGCACGTCCTTGATCCGCAACCGCACGTGTTTGGCAGTACCGAAACCTTCCCCCTGGTCCAGGTGAATATCCGAGGCAACGATGGACCAGTCGTTCTGGTTGGGTGCGCATGTGGTCAGCGCGCCCTCACTGATCAACACCTGATCCTCGGCGATGCGCGACAGGGAGCCCGCCGACCCGCGCATCTCCGCGCCGTGAAGCAGGAACGTGGCGGCATTGATATCAAAGTGTCCGGTGTTTACATCGTAATCCGCCTGTTCACCGGTCAGCAGGAACGCCTCCCCGCGACTGACCAGAGGCCCGGCCACGGACACATTACCGTTCACCTGATCATAACGGGCTTCGGAGCCGGTCACCGAAAACCGCCCCTGGCGCATCCGCACATCGCCCTGAAGGTATAATTCGGAATCCAGTTCATAGCGGGCGGAGAGGCCGCTGGCATGCAGGGGCTGTTCCGAATCCGGCGCGGTTCCGAACGTACTGCCACCGCCGGGTACCGTCATTGAGGCTTCCGAGGGCAGGTAACCACCTTCACAAAAGGCGGGCAGGGTATTGCGCACCGACTCCGGCAACCCGGACCTTGGGCGCCAGTCGATTTCAGCTGCGGTGGGTGCATCGTCCCCCAGCACGGCCCCCGACCAGGCTACCGCCATGAATGCGAGACCCGCTCCATACGCAAGCTGCCTTCCCCTGGGGTGCCTCGACCGCTGGGCCGGTGTTCGCAGATTCCTGGCTGGTACTGGCACGGTGGTCGGGTTCCTTTCAAATGGTTTGAAGGCCGTGGGCTTCACAAATGGCTTGAAGGTTCAGGGATTTCAGGGCGCCTAGTTTACACGGGGCTCCCCGCCTTGTTAACGGAAACCCGACTTTGCTGCAAAACCGTTTTACCCTCTCTATACTGATCTGCTAACTTTCAGCTCTAATCAGGGAGCATCTGAATAACTCCCTGGCCATACGTAACATTCACCTTGCCAGGACAGTTGCCAGCTTCATGGATACCCGCCTGAAAATGCTGACCCAGTGGGTCCGACAGATTCCCGGCCTGGAGCAGGCCGACCCGATCGCGGTTTCCGGAGACGCCAGTTTCCGCCGTTATTTCCGGGTATTCGGCAACACGGCCACCGGACAGCGCCCCTATATTGTCATGGACGCGCCGCCGGATCATGAGGACTGCCGTCCGTTCGTGGCCATCGCCCGCCACTGGTACGCTCACGGCGTATCGGTTCCCGATGTGGTAAAAGACGACCTGGAACAAGGCTTCCTGCTGCTGGAAGATTTCGGCGACCAGCTCATGTTGGGCGAACTGACCCGCGACACGGCGGACCACCTTTACCAGGACGCGCTGACGGAACTCCAGCGCATCCAGCAGCTCACCGAAACGCCGGATTATCCCCTTCCACCCTATGACACCGCCCTGCTCGACCGCGAGATGGCACTGTTTCCCGACTGGCTGCTGACCCGGAAACTCGGATTCAAACTCTCCAATGTCGAACAGGCCATGCTGGACACCGCCTTTGCCTTTCTGCGGGAATCCGCCCTGGCGCAACCGGAAGTCACAGTGCACCGGGATTACCATTCCCGCAATCTGCTGGTTCGCCCCGACACCGATCGCCCCGGGGTCATCGATTTCCAGGATGCCGTGCGCGGCCCGGTGACCTATGACCTGGTATCCCTGCTCAAGGATTGCTATATCCGCTGGCCGGAGGCGGATATTGTCCGCTGGGTGGAACAATACCGGCAATTAAGCGCGGATGCGGGGCTGCACAAGGCTGACCCGGACACCTTCCGCCAGTGGTTTGAACTGATGGGCATGCAGCGGCACCTGAAAGCCGCGGGCATCTTCGCGCGCCTGTCCCTGCGCGACGGCAAGGATGGCTACCTGGACGACATTCCCCGCACCGTCCATTACATCATTGAAGCCAGCGCCAGGCAGGGCGCCCTGAGACATTTCCACGAATGGCTGTCGGACACCGTGATGCCACGGATCGAACAGGTGATTGGCCCGGCACCCACGGCTACCGCACAAAAGGCACCACAGTGAAGGCGATGATCCTGGCAGCAGGTAAAGGTGAACGCATGCGGCCGTTGACGCTCACCACCCCCAAACCCTTGCTGGAAGCCGGCGGGAAGCCTCTGATCGTTCATCACCTGGATAACCTTCGGCGTGCGGGCTTTTCCCATGTGGTGATCAACCACGCCTGGCTCGGCGAGCAGATCGAGCATGCCCTGGGAGACGGCGACCGGTTTGGTGTGCGCATTGAATACTCACGTGAGGCCTCGCCCCTGGAAACCGCCGGCGGCATCGTCCAGGCCCTGCCCATGCTGGTGGCCGGCGGTGATGACTGGTTTCTGGTGATCAACGGGGATATCTGGTGCGACTTTGACCTGAGCAGCCTGACACCGCCGGAAGACGCCGATGCCCTGCTGGTGCTCACCGGGAACCCCGGCCACAATCCGGACGGCGATTTTCACCTGGGCGACGATGGTCGCGTCAGCTCCGAGGGCGACAGCAAGCTGACTTTCTCCGGGATCAGCCTGCTCCACCGGCGCCTGTTCGACGGGATGCCCGCCGGGGCGCGGAAGCTGGCCCCGATCCTGCGGGCGGCGATGGCAAAGAATCGGGCCCGGGGTGTGTACCACGACGGCGACTGGATGGACATCGGCACACCCGACCGTTTGCGCCAACTGGACAACCTGCTTCACGTGGGCCAGGGGTAAACCATGGCAGCGAATGATCGTGACAATATGCTCCCGGCCCGTCTCGATGCAGAATTTTCCGAACTTCTGAAAGAGCTGTCCTCCTGCGGCCACCAGGCCAACGAGCTGATCACGCGTACCAGCCTGCCGGGCTGGTGCCGGCGCAGCCTGTTCTTCTTCCTGGGCTACATTGCCAGGTCCGAAGGCCGGGTCACCGAAGCCGATATCGGCTTCGCCGAATCCCTGATGAAAGCGCTGAAATTGTCCCGACGTCAGCGGCGCAAGGCCATCAACTGGTTCCAGGAGGGCAAGAATGCCAGTGAGCTGCCAGCCCTCCGGGCGCTGAGGCTGCGACTGGTGCACTATCTGTGGCCATCACCGGCACTCCGGATCGCCATCTGCCTGTGCCATGCCGCCCAGCTTCAGGGTAAGCCCCGGAAGCCACGACGCTATCGCTGCGAGGACGCCATTGACCAGCTCGGGTTGCCGGTAAAAATCAGTGATGACATCCTCGAGAGCTACGCCTGTAAGGTCTGGATTACCCAGCCGGAAAGCCAGCCCCCACCCACCAGTTATGAACAGGCCTGCCAGTTGCTGGGGGTAACCCGTCGCGAACCGCTGGAGGGCATCAAGCGCGCCTACCGCAAGAAAGTGTCGGAATGCCACCCGGACAAGCTCGCCCAGCAAACCCTGAATGCCACCGAGCAGGCCCTGGCAAAAGACCGGCTGCTGCGCTACCAGCAGGCGTGGGAGCTGATCAGGCACCATCACGTCCAGTAGCGCGCCAATCCGTTCAGTCGGCGTTTAACCAGGCCTGTATACGGTTGGCCAGGGCCCTGGCATTCCGGACGCCGGGGGGCGCCCTCATGGCGACGGCCTGGGTCTGATAACGGCCAATGCCGGCTTCCCTGAGGCGGACCGCTCGCTCGGACGGCAGCATCGTGGCAGCATTCGAATCCTGCCGCGCGCTGTGGAGATGAAGCACTGACAGCCCATCCCTCCCTGCCAGCATCTCGCTCAAGGCCTGGTCGTTACCGGGATAGAACCACGGTGCAATCCAGACCAGCTCGCTGCCGCCGCCATTACCGCTGGCAAAGCGGGCCATGTGAACCACACCCTGCCCCAGCGCAACCAGCACCACCCGGTCATAGCCCCGCTGCCGTAGATCGGTGGATGCGGCGCCTAGCAGGCTCTGGACCCGGTCGTTGTATCGGGTTTCAAGGTCTCCCAGATCACCGTCATCCATGACATCAATCATTACCGACTCCGCGTTTTCAGCCGCAGCCCCGGCCGAGCGATCACCGCCATGGCGCCAGAACTGCTGTACCGCATACGGCGGTGCTTCCAGCCCCACCGCCATCATTGCCCAGCCGGACGATCTGAATGGCTCGCCCAGGGCTGTCAACAGGTTGGTCCCGGCGGACTGGCCTTCATCCGCCAGCACCAGCACCGCCCCCTTAACCGGTGTCCGAAGTTCCGGCTCGAACAACGCCAGCCCGGTTTCGTCACCCTCCAGATCCAGTCGGACGACATCGTCCGGGCGCTGTGCAGCGACCGACTTCGAACCCCCGGTGGAAACCGTCACCCGCTCGGCCTTTTGTCCGGCCTGGTTGTCTGCATCCTGCGCCAGGACAGGACCAGTCATCGTCAGAGGCAGCACCAGCCCCACCAAAGGCAACACCCAATCGTTGTACCAATTGCTCACAAGCACTCACTCTTTCGCTGCGAAAAACCATCGCTGAACTGATAGACTAGCACCCTGTCGGATCCAAGCGACCATGCCAACATCAATCCAATCGAGAGAGCCGTCATGAACCCTTACCAGATTGCCCCATCGATCCTGTCCGCGGATTTTGCACGCCTGGGGGAAGAAGTCGATACCGTTCTCGCAGCCGGAGCGGACATCGTGCACTTCGATGTCATGGACAATCACTACGTCCCCAACCTGACCATCGGACCGATGGTCTGTGAAGCCCTGCGCAAGCATGGTGTCACCGCCCCCATCGATGTGCACCTGATGGTATCGCCGGTGGACGATCTGATCCGCATGTTCATCGACGCCGGCGCCAGCTACATCACCTTCCACCCGGAAGCCTCTGCTCACATTGACCGCTCCCTGCAGCTGATCCGGGACGGTGGCTGCAAGGCCGGCCTGGTGTTCAACCCGGCCACCCCTCTGCACTACCTGGATCACGTGATGGACAAGCTCGACATGATCCTGCTGATGTCGGTGAACCCGGGCTTTGGTGGCCAAAGCTTTATCCCCGGCACCCTCGACAAACTGCGGGAAGCCCGCAAGCGCATTGATGCCAGCGACCATGACATCCGCCTGGAGATCGACGGCGGTGTGAAAGTAAACAATATCCGCGAGATCGCGGAAGCCGGGGCCGACACCTTCGTCGCCGGTTCCGCCATTTTCAACACCGACGATTACAAGGCGACCATTGATCAGATGCGCGCCGAGCTGGAGCTGGCCAGAAAGAGCATAAACCAATGAGCCTGAATGGTCTGTTCAATGCCCGCTGGCCCGGCGTTGCCCTGTTCGATCTTGACGGCACCCTGGTAGACAGCGCGCCGGATCTGGCAGCCGCCGTTGACCAGATGCTGGAACACCTCAGCCGGCCAGCCGCCGGCATCGACAAGGTACGGCAGTGGGTCGGCAACGGCGCGGCAATCCTGGTGCGCCGGGCACTGGCGGATGCCGTTGACTGGGAACCGGTTGACAGCAAAAACGACGCCCTGTTCAACGATGCCCTCGCCATTTTCTCCCATGCCTATACCCAGCTTAACGGCCAGCATTCGGTGGTCTACCCTGGTGTGGAAGACTGCCTGGCGCAACTGGCCGAACAGGGTTGCCGGATGGCGGTGGTCACCAACAAACCGGAACAGTTCGTGGCACCGCTACTGGAACAGATGGGACTGGAACACTGGTTCGACCTGACCATCGGCGGCGACACCCTGGCGGTCAAAAAACCGGACCCGGCCCCATTGCTCCACGCCATGGAGACCCTCAACGGAACCCGTGGCACCACAGTCATGGTGGGTGACTCGGCAGCGGACGTTAACGCCGCCCTCGCGGCAGGCATTCCATGCGTAGCGGTACGCTATGGCTACAATTATGGTCTACCCGTGGACGCCTTGGGTGCGGACACAGTGGTTGATTCACTGGCTGAGCTTTTGTAATCTCACAAGGATAATACGTTGATTACTTCATTTCGGGAGATTCCTGCCGTGCAGGGACTGAATCTGACTGCAGCGCGAGGCATCCTCACAACCCGCGCAACACGATGGTGGCGATGGCGCACTGGCTGAACCAGGCCAGCGACCGGTTGGGTTGTGCCCCAACGATGGCCGCAACCATCGGCTGGACTGTCAACGGACAAACCGGGGACAGCGCCAGCTAACAAGCAGATCAGATTTCAGGAAACCGTTACATGACACCCGAGCAATTCGCCGAGCTCGCCGAAGCCGGCTTTAACCGCATCCCGGTATACCGCGAAGTCCTGGCCGACCTGGACACCCCACTGAGCACCTATCTCAAGCTGGCCAGCGGTCCCTATTCCTACCTGTTTGAATCTGTTCAGGGTGGCGAGAAATGGGGCCGGTATTCCATCATCGGCCTGCCCTGCCGCGAAGTCCTCAAGGTTCACGATCATCAGGTCACCATTACCCGTGACAACCAGGTGATCGAGGAAACCGAAGCGGACGATCCGCTGGCCTTTGTCGAACAGTACCAGGCGAGATTCAATGCGCCGGATCTGCCAGAACTGCCCCGCTTCAACGGCGGCCTGGTCGGTTACTTCGGCTACGACACCGTGCGCTACATCGAGAAACGCCTGCGCCAGAGCTGCCCGCCGGACAAAATCGGCACTCCCGACATCCTGCTGATGGTGTCCGATGAAATCGTGGTATTCGACAACCTGCGCGGAAAACTGCACCTGATCGTCCACGCCGATCCCGCCGTGAAGGGAGCTTACGAGCAGGCCCAGCAGCGCATCGATGACCTGGAGTCACGGCTGCACCGGCATACCGCCGATGCCCCCCGAACGCCGGACAGCCTGCGCGGCAAGACCGTGGATGAAAGCGATTTCATCTCCGGCTTCAACCAGGAAAAATTCGAAGCCGCGGTGGGCGAGATCAAGGAGTACGTGCTCGATGGCGATGTCATGCAAACGGTCATCTCCCAGCGCATGTCGATTCCCTTCGAAGCGCCGCCGCTGAACCTGTACCGCTCACTGCGGGTGCTCAACCCCTCCCCCTACATGTATTTCCTCGACCTGGACGACTTTCACATCGTCGGCTCGTCACCGGAAATCCTGGCACGGGTGGAAGACGAAGAAGTCACCGTGCGCCCCATCGCCGGCACCCGCAAGCGCGGCGCCACCGAGGCCGAAGACCGGGCGATGGAAACCGAACTGCTGGCCGACCCCAAGGAGATCGCCGAGCACCTGATGCTGATCGACCTGGGCCGCAACGACGCCGGCCGGGTGTCCGAAACCGGCACCGTGAAACTGACCGACAAGATGATCGTGGAACGCTATTCCCACGTGATGCACATTGTCTCCAACGTCACCGGTCGCCTGAAAGAAAACACCAGTTGCCTGGATGTCCTGCGCGCCACCCTGCCCGCCGGCACCCTCAGTGGCGCCCCCAAGATCCGCGCCATGGAAATCATCGACGAACTGGAGCCGGTGAAGCGGGGGGTCTACGGCGGCGCCGTGGGTTACCTGTCGTTCAACGGCAACATGGACACCGCCATCGCCATCCGCACCGCGGTGATCAAGGACAACACCCTGCATATCCAGGCCGGGGCCGGCGTAGTGGCCGACTCGGTGCCCCGCCTTGAGTGGAAGGAAACCATGAACAAGGGCCGCGCGATCTTCCGCGCTGTCGCCATGACCTACAACGATTTCGACCACTGAGGCGGAGGAACAGATTATGTTGCTGATGATCGATAACTACGATTCCTTCACCTACAACGTGGTGCAGTATCTGGCCGAGTTGGGTGCGGACGTTCATGTGTACCGTAACGATGAGATTACGGTTGAGGAAATCGAGGCCCTGAAACCGGAGCGCCTGGTGATCTCACCGGGGCCCTGCACACCGAACGAGGCCGGGATTTCCATGGCCGCTATTCGCCACTTTGCCGGCAAACTGCCGATCCTGGGCGTTTGCCTGGGCCATCAGGCCATCGGACAGGTGTATGGCGGCGATGTGATCCGTGCCGGGCGGGTGATGCACGGCAAGGTGTCACCGGTCTACCACACGGATACCGGCGTCTTCCGCGGGCTGAGCAACCCGTTGCAGGCAACCCGCTATCACAGCCTGGTGATCGACAAGGACACCTTGCCGGATTGCCTCGAGGTGACTGCGTGGACCCGCAATGAGGATGGCTCGGTGGAAGAAATCATGGGGGTTCGTCACAAGACGTTGCCCATTGAGGGGGTTCAGTTTCACCCTGAGTCTATTATGACTGAGCAGGGGCATGAGTTGTTGCGGAACTTTCTTCGAGGCTAGTTTGGTTGGGTGGCCTTTGGGGTCTGGTTCTGATTCCGGGCAGTAATGGGGAGAGCTTACCCCAAACACGCCTCAAGACGTCCCTGTGCGGCTCGGGCTCCGCCATCCATGGCTCCGCACGGTTTGGGGTAAGCTCTCCCCATTACTGCCCTCTCAGCATGTTGTTCCAATATGTTCTCCGCTCAAGTCTGGAACGGCAAAGAGAAATTGAGGGGAACTGGTTACTGAACAAGCCCTCACCCAGACTCTAAGGGAGATGGCTGGGGTGCCCCCTTCCAAAACCGTGCGGAGCCATGGATGGCGGAGCCGAGCGTACAGGGACGTATTCACAGCGTGTTTTGGAAGGGGGCGCCGCAGCCATCGACCAAACTCCCAGCCAGAGGGCTAGCCCAACAACCGGTCCTACACCCGGCAGGAACTTGCTAAGCTAAACTGAAACGCAGAATACAAAACAGCAGATCGACCCAAGGGGCCCATTAATGGACATGAAAGAAGCACTGAACCGCATTGCCTCCAACCTGGATTTGTCCCGGGAGGAAATGAAGGACGTCATGCGCATCGTCATGAAAGGCGAAGCCACCGATGCGCAGATCGGGGCCTTTCTCATGGGGCTGCGGTTGAAGAGTGAAACCATTGACGAAATTACCGGCGCCACGGAAGTCATGCGGGAGCTGGCAACCGGGGTCACGGTCAACGCGGAACCGCTGGTGGACATTGTCGGCACTGGCGGCGATGGCGCCAATCTGTTCAACGTGTCCTCCGCCGCGTCTTTCGTGGTGGCCGCTGCCGGCGGTTTTGTCGCCAAGCACGGCAACCGGGGCGTGTCCTCGAAAAGCGGCAGCGCCGATCTGATCGAAAAAGCCGGTATCAACCTGAACATGAAACCCGAGGAAGTGGCCCGCTGCGTCGAACAGATCGGCGTTGGCTTCATGTTTGCACCGGCCCATCACGGCGCCATGAAACACGCCATCGGCCCCCGCAAGGAGTTGGGCTGCCGTACCATCTTCAATATTCTTGGCCCGATGACCAACCCGGCAGGCGTGAAGCGGCAGCTGGTGGGCGTGTTCACCCGTGAACTTTGTCGCCCCATGGCCGAAGTGCTTCATCGCCTGGGCGCCGAACATATCATGGTGGTGTGCTCCAAAGACGGCCTGGACGAAATCAGCCTGGCCAGCCCCACCCATGTGGCGGAACTGAAGAACGGCGAGATCACCGAGTACGACCTCACCCCGGAAGACCTGGGCATCAAGAGCGAGTCCCTGGTCGGCCTGACCGTGGATTCCTCCGAGGAGTCCCTGAAACTGATCCGGGCCGCTTTCGGGCGCGGGCACGACGAAATGGCCGAGAAGGCCCGTGACCTGATCGCCCTGAACGCAGGCGCAGCCATTTACGTGGCCGGCCTGGCCGACACGCCGACAGCCGGTGTCGAGATGGCCCTGGACGCCATGGGGTCCGGATTGGCGGCGGGCAAGATGTCCGAGCTGGCTGACTTTTCTCAGTGCTTTTGATTGGTTAGGTAAACATTGGAGCAGGACGAACCGGTGGGGCGGAGCTTCCCAAAACACGCCCG
>NZ_JBJJLC010000053.1:0-72364 GCF_045449855.1 Marinobacter alkalisoli
CCGCCCCACCGGTTCTCGCAAACTTTTAGCAGGCCCGCAATGAGTGACAGACACCTGGACAAGACTCCCACCATCCTTCGAAAGATCGTCGATCGAAAGTGGGAAGAGATTGACGAGCGGAAACCGAAGGTATCGGTTTCCGACCTGAAAGCCATGGCCGGTGACCAACCGCCAGCGCGAGGCTTCGCCAACGCGTTGCGTACCCGCATTGAAGCCAAAACCCCAGCGGTTATCGCCGAAATCAAAAAAGCCTCGCCCAGCAAAGGCATCCTCCGTGACCCATTTGAACCGGCAGCGATTGCCGAGAGCTACGAACGGGGCGGCGCTGCATGCTTGTCTGTACTGACAGACCGGGATTTCTTCCAGGGTCACGAGGATTATCTCGTTGCCGCCCGCAAGGCCTGCAACCTGCCGGTGATCCGCAAGGACTTCATGGTGGCGCCGTACCAGGTCTACGAAAGCCGGGCCATGGGCGCCGACTGCATCCTGCTGATTGCCGCCTGCCTGACCAAAGACCAGATGCAGGAACTGGAGAGCATCGCCCACGAAATCGGACTGGACGTGCTGGTGGAAGTCCATGATGGCGAGGAAATGAACGACGCGCTGACCCTGAAGACACCGCTGGTGGGCATCAACAACCGGAACCTGCACACCTTCGAGGTGTCCCTGGACACGACTTTCGACCTGCATGAGCGGATATCCGCAGATCGACTCACCATCACCGAAAGCGGCATTATGACCCGGGACGATGTTGAAGCCATGACTGACCGGGGCATCTATGGCTTTTTAGTGGGCGAATCCTTCATGCGTGCCGACGAGCCTGGCCAGAAATTACGAGAGCTGTTTTTCTAGGCAGGCTACCCCCCAAGGCTTATCCAAGCCAGCGGACAAGTCGTGCCAAAAGCGTGCGGAGCCATGGATGGCGGAGCCCGAGCGTACAGGGAGGTATTCACAGCGTATTTTGGCACGACTTGTCCGCTGGCTTGGGCACGGATCAGTCTTCGGCTAACGCCTCTTGCAACAGTTCCAGCAGGTGCGCGGGCATGCCCTCAGCCAGTTTCAGCGCCGCCTCATGCCCCCGTGGCGACATCTTGCCCCAGGTGCGGCGGACAATCCGCAGCCACTTTTCCCGATCGTAATCCGCCTTTTCTTCATAAAAGTCAGCGAAATAACGCTCCAGAAACACCATGCAGGCAACATCTTCCAGCAACTGCGTATCCGCGTCCTTGCGCAATTCCCGCTTGGTGAGAATCGTCTCGACCCGATCACACTCCTCCTGCGGGTAACCGCAAGCCGCCATGATCTCCGACGCCCGCCGGCCATGCATACGCCCACAGGCCTGACGCCATTCGTAATAGCCCTTTCGCCCTTCGGGGTAATCCTTGCGGGGCATGGTCCAGCGCTCGATGTGCTGGGCCCGGCAGGCGATCTGCATACGCTCGCTCGGCGCCGGCTCAAGCTCGAACAGCCAGCGGGTCATGTGTTGGCTGTAGGCGTATTCCCGCGGGAAGAGGTCGTTTCCCACCTGCTCCCGGTTGGGATCTTCACGGTTAGCGTCGTCGATGGCGCGTAAGGCGCAGTCGAGTTGTTCGGATTGGCTCATTGATTGGGTACCATGGATTGCTCGTTAACCACCCGTCAGACCTGGGCTGAAGGGCGGGCCTTGATGCGGTCAAACCAGGCCTGCAGATGAGTCTGCTCCGGCTTGATGCGAATTTGCACCACCTTGGCAAACGCAACGGTGGTAAAAGCGTTAATGTCAGCAGCGGTAAAGCGGTCGCAACAGATGTACTCTTTGCCTTCCAGGTGCTTGTTGAGGAAGTGCATGAATTTCTCAACGCCAACCCCACACTCTTCCCCCCATTCCTTGATGGGATTCATGCGATCCTTGAAATAACCGCTGGTGTGCTGGAAGCACATACCGGTGGGCACGAAAAAATACAGCTCAATCCAGCGCAGCCATTGTTCGATCATGGTCTTCTCAAGAGCAGTATCACCAAGCAGGGTCGGCGTCTCCGGATAACTCTCTTCGAAGTAACGACAAATGGCCATGGTCTCCGCCACGCAGGTCCCGTCGTCGAGCTTCATCACCGGCACTTTTTTCATGGGGTTCATGGCGACGTACTCGGGGGTCAGGTTTTCCCCTTTCAGGAGGTCGATTTCCACGAATTCGACCTTGTCAAGCAGCCCCTTCTCGGCCAGAAACATGCGGACACGGCGGGGGTTGGGTGCGGTTTTCGTCTCGAAGATTTTCATTGTTCTTGGCTCCGTCAGTGAGTTTGAACGCGTCACAATCATTCAAGAGACTGACGTGAAAGAACGGTTGCGTCAAGCAACTGGTATCAGGCGATCAACCACTGCCGTATTTGCGACACAACCCACTCGGGATCATCCAGAGGCAAATCGTGTCCTGCCTCCGGGTGCAGCTTCAGGGTCCACTGCCAGCGCTGTTCCAGCGCTTCGCTGCATTTCCAGGACACGATGCGATCCCGTTTGCTCGCCAGCAACAGGGCATCCGGCACCGGTCTCCGGTTCAGCGGTCGGAATGAAGCTGCCGCCCGCAGCTGTTGGCAGGTATTGTGCCGGGACACCGGGCGCTGACGCTGGATGCGATACCAGTGCTTGATGGTTTGCAGTTCCGGCTCCTTGTTGCAGGTCAGTCTGAGAATATCGGCTTCGCGGTCAAACAGCTCCTTTCTGGTCAGCAGGCGCACGATCCTTGCCCAGGAAACCGGGCGTATCCGATGCCAGAGAGGGCTGAAACCGGAGCTGGTGTTGATCAGCACCAGATTCTGGATCTCCCCTTCGGAAACGTGCTGTGCCCAGTCCAGGGCGACCATGCCACCCATGGAAAGCGCCAGGACGCTGTAAGGCCTGGGGATATGATTGACCTGCTGCTGCACCTTCTCGCGGATGGCGGCGATGGAGCCGGGGCTGGGCTCGCGGTAATGTACCCCGGTACCCGGCAAGTCCACCGCGTGAAAACGATGCTCGGGAAAGGCCTGCTGAAGCTGTTTGGGGAAGCTTCCCCAATGAGCCTGTTCCCGCGTAAGTCCACGCAGAAGTATCCAGTCCATGTTTACTCACTGTCCTTGTACCAGTGCATGATGGCTGCCTCTCTCAGCATGGACTCGTCGGCGCTATCCGGCAACCAGTTCCCGTGGCTGGCCGTGGCACTGAGCAGGAAGTCCATGAATGCCAGATGACTGCGTAGCACCCGCTGGTGACGATGGGGCACCAGCGGATTGAACAGGCCATCCAGCCGCAGGAGTTGTCGGGGGCGCTTGCGTATCCATCGCCATGAGCCCATCTCCAGGGTCAGCGGCAAGAATGTCCCGGTGTTGTCGCGATTCACCTTCTTATAGAAATAATCCCACAGATCCCCATGGGTCAGGTAGTGGCGTGACTGGGGTTCGAACTTGTAGTTGTGGTCCGGCCAGGCCTGCTCCCAGATCAGCTTCAGGGCCAGTACCGAAGCAATCTTGCGCATGGGCCGGCGGCGATAGGCATAGGGGAACCAGATCTGGTCCTGCCAGCCGAACCCCGAATGGCAGTCCAGCGCGATACTGAATGGACGGCCCGGCAGCAGGCCGTTGATCACCGATTCCAGGGCCCGGTTCTCCAGTTCCATTCCCTGCTCGGGATCGCCGATGTACCAGGGCAGACGTGGTGAGAACCGTTGCCCGCCCAGCAGGAAGGCGCTGCGGTCCTGGGCCGTGATCGGGGCATTTCGCATCAGGTCAACGCCATTGGGATTGCTGCGCTGGTTCAGGTACATGCCGCCGGGATTCAGTATCGGCAGGAGGGTGATGTGCACCCGTTCCAGCAATCCCTTGAGATGATCGTCCCAGGTCAGTCTGGCCAACAGATTACGCAGCCAGGCCATGACCACCTGGCTACCGATCCGCTCCAGGCCATGAACTCCACCCACCAGGACCATGACCGGCGCATCAGCGGCCTCACTTCCCAGGTCCACCCGGTAGATCGGCAGCTTCATTGCCCCAACCCGGGGCCGTTCGATCACCCGCGCCGTCACCTGCTCCGGCGCTTCCGCCAGTACCCGTTCAAGGGAGACCAGCTCCGGCAGGAAGGTTCTCAACAGACGGCGCTGGCGGGCGTCCCGGGTGGCTTGCTCCTCTGGAATCGCGGCATGGGGGGTCAGATCTCTCAGCTCGGTCATGTAGGGCTCCGGTTTCTGGCGACCTTCCAACATGACAGCGATATGCTGCAATTATTTGACAGTGCCCGGCATGCTTCCCATTACAAAGAAACCGGAACAGACTATGATAGAAACAGAGCCGCCGTTTGCGGTGTTCACGGTCTGCCATCATGTCCAAGGCTGTTTACTTGCTGACGCTGGCCATGCTGTTAAGCGCTTGCTCTCCTTCCGAAGTCCCCAAGGCTGCCGATGCGCTGAATCAGGACACCGACAGCACGACCATTGCCAGTTCCGGTCCCCAACGCCCCGTCATCACCATTGGCGCGGATCCCTGGTGCCCACACAACTGTGTGGCAGGCGATCAACGGGAAGGGTATATGATCGATATTACCCGGGAGGTGTTCGAAGCGTCCGGGTATGAGGTGGAATACCTGAACATCAGTTGGGCAAGGGCGCTACAGATGACCCGAGAAGGACAGCTGGATGCCGTGGTCAGCGCTTTCTATACCGATGCTCCGGACCTTGTCTTCCCGGATGAGCCCCAGGGACGCTCACACATCGCCATGTACACACGGCCAGACAGCCAGTGGCTTTATCAGGGGCTGGAGTCGCTGACAGATCAGACCCTGCTGGCCATCAATGGCTACTCCTATTCCACGGAACTGGATGACTATATCCAGACCCACGCTGACGACCCTTCCAGAGTCTGGGTAATTTCAGGCCCATCCCCACTGAGCAGGGCCATCTACCTGCTGGAACACCATCGCGCCGATGTCTATCCGGAGGATGTGTACGTCATGACCTGGGCAACGAAAGACCAGATCAGAACGCCCCCTCCCCGCGATGCCGGCCTGCTCCAGAAAACCAACACCTACGTCGCATTCTCACCGGAAAATGAGCGCTCCGGGCAACTCGCCGCCCTGCTGTCCGAAGGAACAGTCAGGCTCCGGGAAAGCGGGCGGATCGGGGAGATAATGGCAACTTACGGCTTGCCGGAAGACTGAAAGGCCCGCAGGGCGTCACCATCCGCCGTCGTCAGTATCAACTCGCCGTGCTGACCAATCCGGAAGCGCTGAACCTCGGAGAGCATCTTCAGGAAACGATCTTCCTGTTGCATCAAGGCCGGCGCACAGGCCATCAGGGTGCCGGCCATCTGGCCCATTTCAAGGCCTTCACCAGTGAGATTCCACGGCCCGAAGTAACGATTGCAGGAGGATTGGCCGACGACCCGGTTGTCACCGAGGAAGCGGATGGTCACCCGGGAGCTGTCGATGATTCCGCCCCCGCCAATGTCTTCCACCACCCATTCGGCGCCACGCAACAGTCGTTCCGGATCGCCCCCGCAACCGCTCCAGGTATCGCCATTGACGGTGAGCCGGACCTGGTTCGGATGCGGCATGCCGGACATGGAATCCATACACAGTTGTGGCGCAACATCCAGGGTTACGCTGAGCCCGTCACGCTCGGCGCGGATGGTCTGGCCATGTTTTCCGTGCTCCACCCTGGAATACAGGGTTTCCGTTGCCTCACCCATACGGCTCAGCGTCAATTCCCTGCCCACCAGCGTGGCGTGCCAGAACGGCTCATTCCCACGGGCAACGAAGGGCGAAGAAAGCGCACCGGCAGCCAGGCACTCGGGCAATTCGTTTCCGTTCAGCGTCAGGGTTGCCGAGTCACCCTTGCTCCAGAACACCGTTTCGTTGTCGTCCCCATCGGTAAAACGTGCCCCGGAGGCGCTTTTGGCAGACTCCAGAGTGTAGCGGTTATCCTCGTGGGTCAGCACCAGCTGCCCGGAATCCTCCCGGTAATCCAGATCAATGGTGGCCTGACCGCAGACCATACGACCCGCCGGGATATCACCGTCGCCCCCGGAATCGCTGGTAGACGCACAACCGGCCGCCATCAACGATGCGGCGCCCAACAGGCTGATCAGTCCGATGTTTTGCAATGTCATAGATCCGTCCCTGATATCAGTTTTCTACAACCGTGAATTCTAAAGTGAATTCGCCCACAACCCACATTACGCTATGGAAATATTTACCATCAGCGTGATTTGATCCCGAATGGACTACTTATCCCGGGGCAACCACATTATTCTTGGAACATCCACATCAGGAGACATTAGCAATGGCCATCAGGCTCTACCAGTTCGCCATTTCCCCTTACTGCGAAAAAGTACGCTGGGCGCTGGATTTCAAGGGGTTGCAATACCAGACCCACAGCCTGTTGCCAGGCCAGCACATCAACACCATTCGCAAACTCACGGGAGCTGACTCATCGGTGCCGGTCCTGGATCATGACGGCCACATCGTCCAGGGTTCGTCAGCGATCCTGGACTACCTGGATGACACCTTCCCCGAGCGATCGTTGACACCGACTGACCCCGAGGCAAGAGCGGCAGCGCTGGCCTGGGAAAAACACCTGGATGAGGAAGCGGGGCCAGCGGTGCGGTGTTATGCCTACCACCATTTCCTGCAGCGTCCCAAGGTGGTCGTGCCATTGCTGGCCGCACAAACACCATTCTACAACCGTATCCTGCTGAAACTGGCTTTCAGCCGGGTCGACGAGATCATGCGCAAGTGGATGAAGATCAACGAGAGAACCGCCCTGACTTCACGCCAGACCATGGAAGCGGTGTTAACGGAATTGACAGACACCTACCGCCAACAATCCTTCCTGGCGGGTGATGCCTTCTCCCGGGCCGACCTCACTGCGGCAAGCCTGTTCGCCCCCATGTTCCAGCCGGAACAGTACCCGGTACCCTGGCCCCGGGAGAACCGCATTCCTCGCGAGATTCAGGACTGGCTGAGGCGATGGCAACCCCAGTTGCAGGTGCTGGAGAAGGTATACCAGGCTAACCGCTGACCCGTCTGCGATCGCGCCCGGGAGAGACACCTGTCCAGCGCCGATAGGCCCGGGTAAAGGCGCTTTGCTCCGAAAACCCCAGCAACAGGGCAATGTCCGTCAACGTCAGGGACGCATCCGCGAGATACTGTCGCGCCAATTGCTCACGGCTGCGATCCAGCCATTGCTGCCAACTGAGCCGATGACCAGCCAGACGGCGCTGAAGCGTGCGCGGAGACATGTACATGGCTTTGGCAGCACGCTCGAGGGTTGGCTCACCATCGGCCAGCAGCTTTAGAAGCACCTGCTGCAGTTGTCGTTCCGTGTCCGAGCTGCCCGGCAACGCCCGCAGCAGGGCCTGGGCCTGCCGGTCCAGCAGTTCCCGTAACGTGGGATCCCGCCTTGGCATGGGAATGTTGAGGTACTCCAGCGGGAACCGGACCCGCACGTGACTGTCGTTCCAGTTCACCGGGCACCCGAAAAACGCTTCATAGGCGCGCTCGGCATCCGCGCCAACGGATTCCATGAAAGAGACCGAAGCAGGTGGCGGCGGATTGTCGAGCTGTCGCCGCAGAAACGTCACCAGGGCTGCAATAGCGGCCCCGTCCGCCTGCTGCCCCAGTTCATTGTCCGACGGCGGCCAGCGCATTTCCGCCTGGTCACCATCAATCTCGATTTCCGCCAGCGTGGTGCCATAGAACAGGGTCTCGTAACGCTGATAGGCCAGCATGGCTTCACCCAGCGTGTCCGATGCCAGCACCAGATACCCCAGCACGCCGACGTGTCCCGGTCGCACACAGCTGCCCACGTCCAGTTCCGGCGCGGCACGCTCCGGACACAGGGCCAGCCCCCGCGCCAGCAGGTCACGCCAGACCGCCACCGGCACATTATCCTGTGCGGACCAGCGCGCCAGTTCCGGGCGCAGGAGACCCGCATCAAGGTGTTGCTGGTCCAGCCAGTCCGTCAACAGACCGGTCCAGGCCCCGGTAACCCTCACCACTCTCGCCATGGCAAACAACTCCTGACCACTGCCTCAACATTGGCATGGATTATCAATTCACTGACGTATATCGTCAATTATGAAAGCCGGCGGCGGGCAAAAATAGATAACACACAATAACTGAAAACCGGACCTTATTATGGCCATTACCGACATGATGCTGAGCGTTCTGGAGAACAGCGGCCTGTTGCCGCTGTGGAACACCCTAGCGCCCTGGCTGGCACTGGACGAACGGCAACTCATATTCATGATTGCAACACCGGTGTTTATCGCCATCACCGTCTGGGAATACCTCAAGCTTCGCCACAACCCGAAACTGATGGACACCCGGGAGGCCATCCGCAATTTTGCCCTGGGCGCGGGATACCAGATCACCGAAGCGTTGTTTGCCGGCATCATCGCCTTTCCGGTCTACGCGCTCTTCTACCACTACCGGCTGCTGGATCTGGACCTGAACTGGGTGACCGGGTTTCTGACCTTTCTGGGGGTCGATTTCTGTTTCTACTGGATGCACCGGGCCAGCCATCGCGTACGCTGGTTCTGGGCCGCACACGTGGTCCACCACTCATCGGAGCGAATGAACTTTTCCACCGCCATGCGTCAGAACGCCACCAACATTTTCAATGGTGGATGGATGTTCTACCTGCCACTGGCACTGATTGGCTTTAACCCGGTCTGGATCGGCTTCGCCTACGCCCTGTCGCTGGTGTACCAGTTCTTTATCCATACCACCCTGGTCGGGCAACTGCCGTCCTGGGTGGAACGGGTTTTCAACACACCCAGTCACCACCGCGTGCACCATGGCCGCAATCCGGACTACATCGACCGCAACTACGGTGGCACCCTCATAATCTGGGACCGCCTGTTTGGCACCTTTACCAAAGAAGATGCCCGGAATCCCCCGGAGTACGGCATCACCCGCCCCGTGTACTCCAACAACCTGATTGTTCTGTGGACCCATGAGTACCGGGATATGTACCGGGACATGACTCGCCCGGGCGCGTTGAGATCCCGCCTCCAGCACCTCTGGCGCCCGCCGGAGTGGGAACGGCCGGGCCATCGGCGGGATTCGTCGGAATAACAACAACCGATAACCGACTGTCAGACCATTTTACACCTGCCGGAGGAATCGCCAGATCAATAAATTCTAACTTATTGGTTTTAAATGCTTAAACCAACAAAGGATCGGTACTTGCTCCTTAGGTCCGCGCATGAAATGCACTCACTATGACACGGAGAAGTTACACATGCGCTTAAGTACCAAATCCCACTTTATTCCTCTCACACTGGCTGCCACCGGACTCCTGTTTACCAGTTCGGCGGTCGCCGCCCCGATCGTGATGGAAGGCGACTATGTTCGTACTGCGGTCAGTGACAACGGCACCCTCGGTGCCGGAGGCAGCGCCGATCCCGGTATCATCCATGACCCCAGCGGCACCCGCGACTGGGGGCCGGAGGATTATCTGACGCCCGGCACTCCCTGGGAATGGTTTGGCGTCCAGTCAGCCCAGACCGGTCTCGTTGGCAACAATAACGCCTACACCTCCGGTGATATCGGCGCTATATCCGGCCCGACGGACCTGTCAGGCGGCAGCGCCGACAACCATGTTTCCTGGCTTGGCCAATACAGTGACCTGTTTACCATCAGCCACAACTACTCGTTCAATGACGACTACGAGCGCATTGATGTACTGACCACGATCACCGCGCTCCAGGACCTGAGCGATGTGAAGTTCGTCCGTGCCATCGATCCAGACCCGGACGTCAACACCCACGGCTCCTTTGACACCACCAACACCCGTGGCACTACCGGTGTTGCAGAGGAAGACTTCGTGAATTCCCAGGGCGGCATGACCGGACTGACCCTCGGCCTTTACACCCAGTCCGATATCACCCATAACTCCGGAATCTCCGCGCCCTGGTCCACCGACCCGGACGCCTACCTTGCCGGAGTCAATGATGGCGATGGGGACTACGCTATTGGCCTGGGGTTCGATATTGGCTCGTTGTTTTCCGGGGAGTTGGTCAACCTGAGCTATTCCTACGTGATGGGTGAGACACTGGATACCGTGGACCTGCCCACCGGCCAGGTACCCGAGCCCGGCACCCTGGCCCTGCTGGGGCTGGGCCTGACTGGCGTTTACGTCTCGCGCCGCAGGAAACTCCGCTAAGCCCCCTGTCCGGTCCGCCACCATGGCGGACCGGCACCGCATCATCCGCAGAATCCCCCCGCCATCGAAAAAGCCCGGGAAATCATCGGCAAAGACCGTTAGGATAACCGTCAGATCCTGACATCATCCCCCGTAAACCGGTGAATCCGACGGAGCGACTATGGGCCCGGAATGGCAAGCGGTATGGCTCACCCTGAAACTGGCCGGCATCACCACTGTGCTATTGATGGTTATCGGCACACCCATCGCCTGGTGGCTCGCCCGCAGTCAGCACTGGCTGCGCCAACCGGTGTTCGCCATCGTCGCGTTGCCGCTGGTACTGCCACCCACGGTACTGGGCTTCTACCTGCTGGTGATACTGAGTCCCGACGGCCTGATTGGCCAACTGACTGAACGACTGGGCATAGGTACCCTGCCATTTACCTTTGAGGGCCTGGTACTGGCCTCCGTCATCTATTCATTACCGTTCACGGTGCAGCCTCTGCATAACGCCTTTGCCAGTCTCAACGAACGAATGCTGGAAGCGGCTGCCACCCTGCGGGCCTCACCCCGGGACCGCTTCTTCAGCATTGTCGTTCCACTGGCCCGGCCGGGCTTTCTGACCGCCGCCGTGCTGACCTTCGCCCACACCATTGGTGAGTTCGGCGTGGTACTGATGATCGGCGGCAACATTCCCGGAGAAACCCGGGTTCTGTCCGTCGCCATCTATGACCATGTCGAAGCCCTGCAATACGGTCAGGCACACTGGCTGGCCGGAGGCATGCTGCTGTTCTCCTTCCTGGTTCTGGTCGGGCTCTACACCATCAATGGCCGACAGGCCGGCGGGGTCGTCAAATGACCCACAGCAACAGCATTCTCGCGCGGCTTCAGTGCGACTTTGAAACGTTCCGCCTTGACGTGAACCTGCAGCTTCCCGGACAGGGAATCACCGCGCTGTTTGGCCACTCCGGGTGCGGCAAGACCACCCTGCTCCGGTGCATCGCCGGATTGCAGAAAGCGGACGGATACCTCTCGGTGAACGGTGACTGCTGGCAGGATGATCACCATGAAATGCCGGTTCATCGCCGCCCGCTTGCTTATGTGTTCCAGGAAACCAGCCTGTTTCCCCACCTGACCGTCCGCCGCAACCT
This sequence comes from Marinobacter alkalisoli, assembly GCF_045449855.1. NCBI lineage: Bacteria > Pseudomonadati > Pseudomonadota > Gammaproteobacteria > Pseudomonadales > Marinobacteraceae > Marinobacter > Marinobacter alkalisoli. The sequence continues at coordinate 11,305 of NZ_JBJJLC010000053.1, forward strand.
CACCTATGGCTACCGCCGGATTCCTGCCAGCCAGAGGCGGGTTCAGTTCGGGCAGGCGGTGGACTGGCTGGGACTTTCCCACCTGCTGGACCGTATGCCGGAGAAACTGTCCGGCGGCGAACGTCAACGGGTTGCCATTGCCCGCGCACTGCTGACCAGCCCCCGCCTGCTGCTGATGGACGAACCCCTGTCCGCACTGGATCGTCACAGCAAGCAGGAAATCCTGCCTTACCTGGAGAACCTGCATCGCACCCTGGACATCCCGGTGCTCTATGTTTCCCACTCGGCGTCCGAGGTGGCCAGGCTGGCCGATCATGTGGTGATGATGGACGGCGGCCAGGTGGTGGCGGAAGGCCCGTTGCAGGAAACCCTGGCACGCACGGACCAGCCCTTTGCGCTGGAGGAAGATGCCGGCGTCATCGTCAACGCGGTCATTGGCGAGCAGGATAAGCACTGGCACCTGTGCCGCGCCGATTTCCCGGGCGGCAGCCTGTGGGTACGGGACGAGCCGAAACTGGCTACCGGACTCCCCGTGCGGCTGCAGATCCTCGCGCGGGATGTCAGCATCGCCCTCGCCGCCAACCACGACCAGAGTATCCAGAACCTGCTGTCCGCAAGGGTTCTGGAGATCGCCACGGACCAGATTCCGGGGACCAGCCTGGTGCGGCTGCAATCCGGCGACACTTCCTTCCTCGCCAGATTGACCAGCCGCGCGGCCCACCAGTTGCAGCTGACCCCGGGTATGGCCGTCTGCTTGCAGATAAAAACCGTCGCCATTGTGGACTGAAGGACGCCAAAGGCGTCCTGATCAACAGTCTGGCCCGCTTGGCACGGGTCAGCACGCTGCCTGACCGTTAACCTGTCACCTCATGACAGTGCCAACCGGCCAACGGGAGCAAGTAATGGCGACACAACACCAGTGGGTGAACAACAACGGCGTCAACCTGTACGTAACCACCGACGGCAACCCCGATGCTCCGCCGCTGGTGCTGGTCCACGGGTACCCGGATAACCATACAGTTTGGGACAGGGTGACCGAGCAGCTGAAAGACCGCTATTTCGTCATCCGTTATGACGTTCGCGGCGCAGGCCGTTCCGACAAGCCCGCCAGGACCCGTGCCTACCGTATGGCCCATCTCGCTGCGGATCTGGCGGCGGTTGTGGACGCAGTCATTCCCGGCCAGGCCTTTCACCTGGCAGCCCACGACTGGGGGTCGATACAAAGCTGGGAATCGGTGACCACCGGCCCCCTGACTGCAAGAATCCGGTCATACACCACCATTTCCGGGCCGTGTCTGGATCACGTCGGCTTCTGGTTACGCAACAACGTTACCCGTGTGAGCGAGGGCGGTACCCGCAAGGTACTCAAGCAGCTCGTCAGCTCCTGGTACGTGGCCATGTTTCAGCTGCCCTTACTGCCGGAAACCGCCTGGCGTGCCGGTCTCGACAAGCTGTGGCCAAGCTACCTGAAGAACCGGGAGCAGGTGTCCGACGCGCAATACAGCCGTTCTCAGCGCAATGACGGCCGCTACGGCGTGAAACTGTACCGGGCCAACTTCATGCCCAAACTGTTACGGCCGGAACCCCGGCAGGCACAATGCCCGGTGCAGCTGATTGTGCCGGGTCAGGACAACTACGTGGGGGAACAGCTGTTTGAAGGGTTGGAGAAATGGGCAGGAAAACTGAGCCGACAGGAAATTGATGCGCCCCACTGGGTACTGCTGACCCAGCCCGACGCCATTGCCGGCTGGATTGACGGATTTGCCAGGAAGGCGGCCCGCACCTGAGAAATACGGGGCGGTGGTCAGCGGGTGCCGTACACCACCATGGTCTTGCCCTTGACCCGCACCAGCCCCTGGTCTTCCAGGGTTTTCAGGACGCGGCCAACCATCTCCCGGGAACAGCCGACGATGCGACCGATTTCCTGGCGGGTAATCTTGATCTGCATACCGTCAGGGTGGGTCATGGCATCGGGTTCCTTGCACAGGTCCAGCAGGGTGCGGGCGACTCGACCAGTCACATCCAGGAAGGCCAGATCCCCCACCTTGCGGGTGGTCTGACGCAGACGGGAGGCCATCTGCTCGCCAATGAAATACAGCACCCGCGGATCCTGCTGGGCAATTTCCCGGAACTTGGTGTAGCTGATTTCAGCCACCTCACATTCGGTCTTCGCCTTCACCCAGGCGCTGCGGGAATCCATGTTATCGAACAACCCCATCTCGCCGAAGAAGTCCCCGGCGTTAAGGTAAGCCATGATCATCTCGCGCCCATCGTCATCCTCGATGATAACGGTGACGGACCCCTTGACGATGTAAAACAGCGAATCGCTCTTGTCACCCGCATAGATAATCGTGCTTTTGGCGGGGTAACGCCGGCGGTGACACTGCGACAGGAAGTAATCCAGATGCTTGGTTTTCTGCTCAACCGGCTTGACGATAGTGGCCATAGTGCGAGTCGTGCCTCCTCAAAAACTGGCGGGTCCCGATGTTTGTTATGTACCCGGCTTTCCATGCGGGTTTATTCATAATTCATGAAAATCAGCGCAACTTATAACAAGAAGGCCCGGTTTCGGCAACCTGAAACCATGTGTATCTGTGTAACCGGTCTGGGAAGGGTGTTGCTGCCGGGCATCGCTCTATGTGCTAGCATCCGTGCCAGATCCCTGATGTATTGCGGAGTTTAATGACATGAAAGCAACTGTAGACTGGGCGGGAAATGCCAGCTTCAAGACCACCAGTGGCACCGGTCACACCGTTCAGATGGACGGCCCGCCCGACCACGGCGGCGAAAATCTCGGACCGCGCCCGATGGAAATGCTGTTGATGGGGCTTGGCGGTTGTTCGTCCTTTGATGTCATGAGCATTCTCAAAAAAAGCCGCCAGGACGTCACTGCCTGTCACGCCGAGCTGGAAGCGGAACGGGCCGACGCGATTCCCGCGGTTTTTACCCGGATTCACCTGCATTTTGTGGTCACCGGTCACAATCTGAAAGAAAACCAGGTCAAACGCGCCGTCAGCCTGTCGGCGGAAAAGTATTGTTCCGCCTCGATTATGCTGGAAAAGGCGGGCGTGGAAATCACCCACAGTCACGAAATCCGGGAGGCGGAATAGGCGCCTGCAGACGCGGGAATTACGGATAACAAAATGTGGTTGCAAAGACTATCCAACCCCATTCGCGGTGTGCATAATACGCACCCTTCACCGCCGGTCTGCGCAAAAGGTGATCAACCCGGTCAGTAGTCGGTGGCGGCCTCAGCAGAATGCCCGAACAGGCGTTCTGTAGTCATTCATCTCCATTCTCCGGAGGGGCTGAGCATGGAATCGAAACTCCAGCTGCACGGTTTCAATAACCTGACCAAATCCCTGAGCTTCAACATCTACGATATCTGTTATGCGCAGACCGAGGAACAGCGTGAAGCCTACATTGATTACATCGACGAGATGTACAACGCCGAACGTCTGACCCAGATTCTCAGCGATGTGGTCAAGATCATCGGCGCCAATATCCTCAACATTGCCCGCCAGGACTATGAGCCCCATGGCGCCTCGGTGACCATGCTGATCGCCGAGCATGAACTCAGCGACAGCGAGGCCAATAACGAAGAATCACCCGGTCCGCTGCCCGACACTATTGTCGCGCATCTGGACAAGAGCCACGTCACCGTTCACACCTACCCGGAAAGCCACCCGCACGATGGCGTGAGCACGTTTCGCGCCGACATCGACGTGTCCACCTGCGGGCTGATCTCACCATTGAAGGTGCTGAACTACCTGATCCACAGTTTTGACTCCGACGTGGTCACCGTGGACTACCGCGTGCGCGGCTTCACCCGCGACGTGGACGGTACCAAGCACTACATTGATCACGACATCAATTCGATCCAGAACTACCTGACCGAAGACACCCAGAACGCCTATCAGATGATCGACGTCAACGTGTACCAGGAAAACCTGTTCCACACCAAGATGATGCTGAAGGAGTTCAACCTCGATAACTACGTGTTTGGCGTCAACGCCAGTGATCTGGACCCGGCGGAAGCAAAGTCCATCGAGGATCGCCTGCGCCGCGAGATGCTGGAGATCTTCTACTCCCGCAACGTGGAGTAACACCCGGCGATGGCCGGCGGGCACAGTCCCGCCGGTCGTTCAGTTTTTTTGATGCCCCTCCCCGAAAATCTCCGGTTTATTCCCCGCGCCCTCCGGCGTTTAATAGTGGTGTTAACGCGCCAGGAGGACACCATGACTTTACGAGCCATCAAACAGATCATTCCCGCACTGGAGACTTCCGACGGTGCCGGCGTGCGCATCAAGCGCTCCATTGGCCAGCACCAGAACATTCGTCTGGATCCGTTCCTGATGCTGGACGAGTTCGGCTCCGATCAGCCCCAGGACTACATCGCCGGTTTTCCGTCCCATCCCCACCGCGGGTTCGAGACGGTGACCTACATGATCGAGGGGCACATGCTCCACGAGGATCATATCGGTAACCGGGGCGACCTCAAGAACGGTGGCGTACAGTGGATGACTGCCGGTCGCGGCATTGTGCATTCCGAGATGCCACAACAGGAAGCCGGTCAGATGCGCGGATTCCAGCTCTGGCTGAACCTGCCGGCCGCCGAGAAGATGAAACCCGCAGGCTACCGGGACATTCAGCCGGAGGAAATTCCCGATATCCAGCTGGACGGCGCCAGGATCAAACTGATCGCCGGGGAGATCGAGGTGGACGGCACCATCGTCTCCGGCGCGGTTACCGGCGGCAGTACCCGCCCCCTGTACATGGACATCCATATGGAGGCGGACAAAGCCATCACCCTGCCGGTCAGCGATCAGCTGAGCGCCATGCTGTATCTGTACGAGGGCGAGGCAACGCTTCACCATAAGGCCGAGCATGAGCCGCTGCGGCGGTCTGCGGCCACCATCCTTGACGATGGCAACCAGGTACGGATAGAGTCCGGCGCCCACGGAGCGCGCCTGCTACTGATAGCCGGCAAGCCCATAGGAGAGCCGGTCGTCCAGTATGGTCCGTTTGTGATGAACACGCGGGAAGAAATCGAGCAGACCCTGCGGGACTACCGGGACGGACGCCTGACCACCTGAACAGGGTGCTCAAGCAGGCGCACTAATACTCGAGCTTGGCGTAGGCTGTCTTGCGGGACGCCTCCCGCGCCTGCTTCAGGGTATGGATACCACGCTCTTCAAGCAGCGGGAGCAACTTCAGCAGTACCTGGCCGGTAACCATGGCGTCCCCCAGCGCGGTGTGCCGGCCCACCACCTGTACCCCGAGGCGGGCGGCGATCTGTTCCAGGCTGTGGCCCTCGGCCGGTTGCACCAGGGCGGACAGCAACAGGGTATCGAGTACCGGCTGGATGAAGCGGGTACCGGATTGCGCCTCCTTGAGTTGCAGGAAGCGCATGTCGAAGGCGGCGTTATGGGCCACCAGCACGGTATCCTCGGCAAAGCGCTGGAACAACGGCAGCACCTCGGTGATGTCCGGCTGCCCCCTGAGCATCTGCGGCGTGAGGCCATGAATCACCTGCGACTCCCGTGGCACCAGCCGGTGCGGGTCAACCAGTTGCTCGAAGCATTCCTGCACCAGCAGCCGCCCGTTGACGATTCGCACCGCTCCGATGGAGATGATTTCATCGCCCTCGGAAGGCGCCAGTCCGGTGGTCTCGGTGTCGAACACCGTGTAGGTCAACTCCCGCAGCGGCCGCTCGTCCAGTTCGGTGCTCTGCCCCGGCTGGTTGAACAGGTCGAAATCGTAATACACCGGCCGCCCCGGCCCCCGCGCGGGCACAGGCATCTGCGCTTCCGACCGGGTTGCCGGCAATTGCAGGCACAGGCGGCTGTACCCGGCCACTGTATCGCCCTGGCACCAGATCTCGCCACCATGGCTCTCCAGCACCTCCCGCAGGGACGACGCCGCAGGACCTTCGGCGACGGCCCGGAACGGCCTCTGTTCCCACTCATGCAGATGCTCCGGCTCTGGCGCCGGTCCCTGCCAGCCGATCGACAGGCGCGCAAAGTGACCGTCGGCGGCCACCTCGAATGTCACCTCGCGAATATCCAGGGCATCGGCCAGGGTAGCCATCAATTGGGTTATCGCCTGCACCAGGGAGTAGCTGTCCAGGTTCAGCCAGAGCGACTCATCACTTTCCTGGTAGTGGGTGTTATCGGAGCGGACCGTGACCCCCACCGTGGCGAAGCTATGTTGCAGGGCGACCATCAGGTCGGTGGCCAACATGTCCTCGAGCAGCCACTGCGGGTGCAACAGGTCCGCGTGCCGGCTCAGTGCCTGTTCCAGGTGCCGGGAAAGCCGTTGCGCCTCGTCACTGATCACCTCGCCGAAACGGCGCCGGTGCCCGGCATCCATTTCCGGGAAGCGCTCCATGGTCTCCGCGGCGGCGCGGATGTTACCCAATGCCGCCCGGGTGCCTTCGGTCAACTGCTGCAGTAGCACGTCGCGGCGACTGTCCAGTGCCACCTCACGGGTGATGTCCTCGAGGATCAGCACGAATCCGATCAACTCACCCTGATGATCCAGCATTGGGGCCATTTGCGCCCGCAGCAGATAGTCGCCGCGGGCCGTGACAAAGTGGGCCACCGTGTCCTGGCAGTTCTGCCGGAGGCGCAGTCGGATCCGTTCCAGGGCGTGTACGATCAGCCGCTGGTCGAGTATGCCGAAAATCGAGCGGCCCAGGCCCACTGGCGCCCGTGCCGGGCCTCCGGTGTGCGGCTCGAGCAATTGGCTGGCGCTGCCGTTGTACAGCAGGATGCGGCCCTCGCTGTTGCACATCAGCACACTCTGGGACAGCTCCGACATCAGCGCCGCCAGACGGTTCTTTTCCTGCTCGATACGGGCGTTGGCTTCCTCGATACGGCTAGCCACCTCGCTCTGCAACGCGCAATGGGCGTCGGCAAAGGCGTTCACCGCCTCACCCAGACGACGCATATCGCGGCTCCCGGTCAGGGCCACGCGGTGCTCGGGATGGGCCCGGTGGATGATCTCAACGTCTTCTCGTAGACGGATCACCGCCTCCGGGTAGGCCACCAGCCACTGTCGGACGAGTACGCCAAAGGGCACCAATACCAGCACGCCAAGCACAACCAACAACGTGCCGCGCCCGGATAGCAGGGCGGTCAGCGCCGCCCGTTCCGCGGCATCCAGGTCGGCCCAGAGAAAGCCCCCGGCGAGTGCCAGCAGGCCGGCCAGCAGCGCGATCAGCGCCAGCAACCAGAGCGCCAGACGTACCCTCGGACGCATCGGCTATTGGCCCCCCAGGTGCGATTCGATCTCCGCCAGCAGTTCCTGGGTGGAGAACGGCTTGGTGATATAGGCATCGGCCCCCAGGGCCAGGCCCTTGCTGACCTCCACCTCGCGGCCCTTGGCGGTCAGCATCAGCACGCGCATGTCCCGCCAGTCCGGGTTCTCGCGAATTTTCTGGCATACGTCAAAGCCGCTCAAGCGCGGCAGCATCACATCGAGCAGCACGAGGTCCGGGGTCTCGCGCTGGATCGCCTCCAGCGCTTCCTGGCCATCGTGCGCCACCACCACCCGGTAGCCGGCCTGCTTGAGCAGGAACTCCAGGGAGATGACGATGTTCGGCTCATCGTCGGCAATCAACACGGTCTTGCTCATGGCCTGTCCTCCGTCTCGTGGCCAGGGTCCGGCGCGGCCCCATCCGATTGCCCCAGGGGCAAGGTAAAGGAAAACGTCGCGCCCTTACCGGGCCCACTGCGGCCAGGCTCACTGCGCACCCAAAGCTGGCCGCCAAAATGCTCGACGATCTGCCGGCTGATCGGCAGCCCCAGGCCGGTGCCCTGGGGCTTCTCGGTCAGATTGTCCCCGGCCTGGCGGAACTTCTCGAAGATGGTGTCCTGATCCGCCACGTCGATGCCACGACCATTATCGCGCACATTCACCTGCAGCGCCTCCGGCAGCACCTGCACGGTAATGTCAATGCGGCCCGCGCTGCGGTCACAGAATTTGATGGCGTTGGTGATCAGGTTGAGCAGCACCTGCAACAGCCGGTCGCGGTCCGCGATGACCGGAGGCACCCGCCGAGGCAGGTCCAGCTGCAACTCCACGCCCTGTTCCTGCACCAGTTGACTGGTGGTGGCCAGGGCATCGTCGATCACTTCCGCCAGGTCAATTTCGGTGGTATGCCATTCCACCCGACCCGCCTCCAGTTTGGCGAGGTCCAGTACCTGGTTGATCATCCGGGTCAGGCGCTCGCTCTCCTTCACGATAATGGCAATGAACTGCGCCCGCTGTGCCTGCTCCAGGCCCGGATTATCGTTGAGAATCTCGGAGAAGGCGCGAATGGAGGTCAATGGCGTGCGCAGCTCGTGGGTGACGGTGGAAATAAAGTCATCCTTCAGCCGGTCGAGTTCCCGCAGCCGTTCGTTGGCCGCCCGCAACTCGCGGGTGGCGGTCTCCAGTTCCTGAGACTGCTGCTCCAGGCGCCGACTGTAGGCAATCACCTGGGAGGTTTCATCGAGGATACCCAGCACTTCCTCCATGCCCAGTGGCTCTTCCTGCACGACCGACGCCAACATTACCCGTGCCGAGGCCGCCCCGATGGCGCCGGCCAGTTGCTGCTCGGCGAATTGCACCAGATCGGCATCGGGCACCAGGTCGGCACTGGAGTGCAGGCCGCGCCGGCTGGCGTAATTGGCAAAAGCCTCCGCAGCACGGTCCGGCCCCAGAAAACGCCCCACCAAGGCGATCACCTCGGTCATCGAAGCGCTACCTCGCCAAAGGCTGGCGCCCCGACCGGCCGACTTGAAAACATCAACGAAGAGCAGCGCCTGGGCATGCTCGCGGCTGCTCTGGCGGCCGAACAGCGACACCCCGACATAGGCCCCCAGGTTGGCCAGCAGGCTCCAGAACAGCGAATGGCCGAGTTCATCAACGCCGTCCAGACCAAACAGCGCCGTCGGTTTCAGCCAGGCAATGGCGAAGGGGCCCTGTTCGATGAAGCTCAACGGCAGCCAGCCCGATTTGGCAAACGCCGGCAGCAACAGGGTGTAGGCCCACAGCAGGAAGCCCAGTGACAGACCCCACAGGGCACCGGCCCGGCTACCCTGCTTCCAGTACATGCCCCCCAGCATCGCCGGTGCGAACTGGGCCACCGCAGCGAAGGACACCAGGCCAATGGAAACCAGGGCATAAGTCTCGCCGGCGGCGCGGTAATACACGTAGCCGAGCAGCATCAACAGCAGGATGGCACTACGGCGGATGCCCAGCAGCAGCCGCGACAGGTCCCGGCGCTGGGCCAGCCCCAGAGCCTTCCAGCGCAGCAGCAATGGCATCGCCAGATCGTTGCAGATCATGGTGGAGAGCGCGATGGTTTCGACAATGATCATGCCGGTGGCGGCGGACAAACCGCCGACGAACACCAGCAGCGCCAGGGCCTCCTGGCGATGGGCCATGGGCAGGGTCAGCACGAAGGTGTCGGCGTCCACCGTACCGGCGGAAAAGTGCATCAATCCAGCGAAGGTGATCGGCAGCACAAAGATATTGATCGCCAGCAGGTACAGGGGAAACAGCCAGATGGCCTTGGCCAGGTGATTCTCGTTAACGTTCTCCACCACACTGATCTGGAACTGGCGCGGCAGAAACAGGATCGACAGCATCGACAGGAAAATCAGCACCGCCCAGGAGCCATAGGTGCCGGCCGGGCCACCGAGGGTCAGCAATTGGCCGATATCCGGCAGCTGCGCGGCCCGGTCGAAGATATCAGCGAAACCGTCGTAGAGTACGAAGGTGACGAAAATGCCCACCGCCAGGAAGGCCAGCAGTTTGACCAGGGACTCAAAAGCGATGGCGGCCACCATGCCCTCATGGCGTTCGGTGGCATCCAGGTGGCGGGTACCGAACACGATGGTAAACAGTGCCAGCAGCAGCGCCACATAGAGCGCGGTGTCCTGCAACGGGCTCATGGCCTCGCTCTGGTTAGGCATCTGGATGGCGGGATACTGCCATAAAATCAGGAAGCTGCTGGACACCGCCTTCAACTGCAGGGCGATATAGGGAATCACCCCCACCACCGCGATCAGTGTAACCAGCCCGCCCAGCAACGCACTCTTGCCGTAGCGCGCAGCGATGAAATCGGCAATCGAGGTGATGCGATTGGCCTTGCTGATGCGGATCATCTTGCGCAGCACCAGCCAGAACAGGGCCGCCATCAGGGTTGGCCCGAGGTAGATGGGCAGGAAGCCAACACCATTGACCGCCGCCCGGCCGACGCTGCCATAGAAAGTCCAGGAAGTGGCGTATACTGCCATGGAAAGGGCGTAGATGTATGGGTTGGCAATGATCGAGCGGCCAGCGTCGGCCCGCTTGTCGCCCCAATAGGCAATAGCGAAGAGGATACCCAGATAGGCGCAGGAGGTCAGCAGTATCAGGCCACCTAGCGGCATGGGCAACGCTCCTTCATCGCCTGGAGCCTTCGACAACCCAGATCATCAATACGATCAGCAGCACCCAGGCACCGAACAGATAGGCAAACAGCAGCGGTATACCAAACACCTCACCGCGGCTATCAAACAATGCCAGCAGGGGATAGCTGAACAACAGGCAGCCAACCAGGAACAACGCCACCAGCCGCTGAGCCCACAATGTACGATTGGCCATGGACTTCACCTCCCTTGGGGAAGTGTAGCCCATTGCCCGCCAATCAATTGTTTTTCCGCTTCAGGGACGGGGCCCCGGTGTCATCTGGTTAGCTCCCCCCCCTTCGCAGGTCATGCGAAGGGCTTTTGCGCCATCAGCCTCAGCACCATGGGCCTCAGGATGAGGTCCATGGCCAGTCCGAGCTTGGTACCCGGGATAACCAGGGTGTCATGCCGCGACACGCTGCTGCCGGCGATCATCTGTAGCAGGTAGGGGAAGTCCACTTCCGATGCGTCCCGGAAGCGGATGACCACCATGCTCTCATCCTCTGTTGGCACGTCACGGACCACAAACGGATTGGAGGTGTCCACCAGGGGCACCCTCTGGAAGTTGATGTGGGTATGGGCAAACTGCGGCACGATGTCGTGGACGTAGTCGTCCATGCGGTTGATGATGGTCTCCACCACCGCCTCCTGGGAGTATCCGCGCCTGTTGGTATCGCGGTGGATCTTCTGTATCCATTCCAGGTTCACGATGGGCACCACGCCGATCAGCAGGTCGACGTATTGGGCAATGTTGTAGGTGTCACTGACCACACCCCCGTGTAATCCCTCATAGAACAGCAGGTCGGTATCCGCCGGCAGCGGCCCCCATGGGGTAAAGGTGCCGGGCTTGTGCCCCGCCGCCACCAGGGCCCGGTCTTCATCGTGGACATACTGGCGGAACTGACCATTACCGGTATGGCCGTAGTCATAGAGCAGTGCTTCAAGTTTGTCGATGTGATTGGCCGCCAGGGCAAAATGGTTGCGCTCCCCGAACTGGCCCTTGGCAGCCAGCCGGGCCATCTGTTCCCGGGTGTAGCGGTGAAAACTGTCGCCACTGACCGTGGCGGCCCGCAGTCCTTCTCTGGCGAAGATACGGCTGAAAATCTGGCCGGTGGTTGTGGTGCCGGCGCCGGATGAACCGGTAACGGCAATGACAGGATGACGTTTCGACATGACGGAGCGTGCTCAGGCGTTAATGGAGGCTGTCCAGCAGCCGGGGCCTTTCAATCACAAAACCCTGAGCATAATCCACGCCCAGAAGCCTCAGCATATCGAGAACTTCACGGGATTCAACCCGGGAAGCAATCACTTCCCGTTTCATATAATGCGCCATATCCACCATGGACTGCACCATCGCCCGGTCGGTTTCACTGGTATCGACCTGCTTGGTGAACGTACTGTCCAGCTTGATCAGGTCAACCGGAAGACTGCGCATCAGTTGGAACGAGACCGGCCCGCTGCCGAAATTACCCAGGCAGAAGCGACACCCCAACTCCTTCATCTCCAGCATGAACTCCGCCAGCCGGTCCAGGTCATTGACTGCGGCTGTTTCCGTCAACTCGAACCACAGCCGCTCGATCGGAGCATCCTTCTGGCTCAGCTTGTCATAGATGAATTCCAGCAATGACTGGTCATTCAATGAATAGCCGGACAGGTTAATACATACCCCGCCCAGGTGATCCGGATCCGGTGCGCTGTCCCGCAACCAGTCCAGCATGCGCCCCACCACCCAGCGATCCACGGCCTGCATACGATCATAACGCTCCGCCATACGGACAAAATCACGGCCGGTGATCAGGTCTCCGCCGTCGTCGTACATGCTGATCAACACTTCGTACTGTGCCAACATCCGGGTATTCGCGTGCAGCGGGATCATCTTCTGGCAACGCAACAACATGCGCTCTTCATCCAGGTCTCCCAGGCTCGCCACTTTCGCGGCAATCTGCTCTTGCCGCGACTGGTCGGTTGCATCCAGGGCGTACTCAACGACCTTGCCATGGCCCTGTTGTTTCGACGCCTTCAGGGCGTGCTCGGATGCCCGCAGCCAGCGCTCAGCGGCGGTCAGTGTGGGCAACTCCGGTACCAGCCCAGCGCTGGCTGACAACCGGTATTCACGGCCGTCAAAGGCAAATTCCGTGGCCTCGATCTCAGCCACAATCGTCCGGGTGGTCGCCAGCGCGGTTTCCGCCGGCAGCAGCCAGGCGAACTCATTCCCGGACAGGCGCGCCAACGGCATGCCATCCCCCACCCGCGCGCGAAGGATATCCGCAATCATGCGGAGGGTGTCATCGCCCGCCTGATAGCCGGCGGTGTCATTCAGCAACCGGAACTGGCGCAGATCCAGCCGCACCAGGGCGCGCTCGTCTTCATGGCGGGCCAGCTGCTGGTCCAGCATCCGTTCGAACTCCCGCCGCCCCAGCAGCCCGGTCAATTCGTCGTGGGTCGAGGCCCAGGACAGCTGGTCATACACCTTGCGGACCATACGGTCGAGGCTCTCATCCACCAACGGTCGCTCATACTGGCTGTCTGGAACCACAACGCCCTTGCGCATCTGGCGTGCCAGACCGTCCAGGTCCAGCTCCACGACCCTCATGCCCTGATGGTTCACAAATACGAAACGGCTGAACCCCCGGGCAACCCATACCAGACGGATGTACTGGGGCTCGTCGGGATTCTCCTGATCCCTCAGCCAGTCACCGGTGCGCAATTGCCGGGCCCGATGCACCCAGCGTTGCAGGCTTTTCTGCTCCCGCTCGGTCAGTACCTTCTGCTTGTCTTCCCCGGTCTGGACCGGCGGCATCAACACCATTTCCGGCGGATGCTCGGCACTGCGCACCAGAAACTGCTTGAGTTCATCCCGGATCTGAGAGGATGGCATATGATTGCTGGAAATCGACGACAGGCCATCCTGGATCACCCGCAGCAGGTCGGGCAGGTTGATGCCCGCCCCGGGATCGTCCGCGAATGCCAGCAGTGAATCGATCACCGTCAGGTAATCCTGCCACAGCTGGCTATCCGGTCCCTGACGAATCCAGGTCAACGACAGCAGATCCCGCCAGCCACCCTCCAGCAGACTCAACAACGCTCTGGGAACTCTGCGACCGGCCAGCTTCTGATTGAGCACTTCGGTCACCGCTGCCTTGGAGTCCGATACCTTCTGAGCACCCTCGGCTGCCGCGGTCACCCGCTCCACATTGCGACGATACACCAGATTCTGGCGATCGATCAGGACATCCAGTTCCTGCACCGTGGATTCGAAGACTCCGGTGTCCTGCTCAAAATCGGTGGCGATGCGATGAATCAGTTCATCAACCCGGCGCTGCACCACCGGGTTAATACGCCCCCCTTTGACCCCAAGCTGGGCCAGGCGGTTCATCACTCCGCGAACCGGGCTGTCCTGATCATCAAAAAAGGCCGGGTCCCGCATGACCACTTTCAGCACCGGCACTTCCAGCTGGCGCATGTGGCTTTGGGCATAATCACTGAGCTTCGGGCTTTCCACCACACTGCGGAAAAATCGGTCCACCACATCCAGGGTGTCCTGCTGCTCCTCATTGAGGGCATGCTTGCCACTGTCTTTGACCCTTTCCACCACCCGTTCCCGGAGTGTGGCCGCCTCAGCGCTCAACACGGTCGATTCCACCTGCAGCTGCTGCAGTTCCCGGTGCAGCTCCCCCGTGGACAATGGCCGGGCATTGGGCGCAAAAGCCATGGGTTCCGCATCGCCCCGGGCCAGCCGACTGGCGGCCAGCGTGCCGATCAGGTTACGGACAGTGGCGAAGGCGGTCTGGGCGGCATTGGCGTACCCACGGAACTCCATCGGCGCCCGTTTGCCAGCACTCGCGCTCCGGGCCGGAGCAGATGCCGTCGCCGTCGCCGTGGCTGACGCTGCCTGCTGACCCTGCCCCGTTTGGACGGGTGCCGGTGAACCGCTGGCAGCTTTGCGGCCGGGCTCATCACCCACGGAGCTCCGTTCAGAGAGGTATTTGCTCAGGTCCAGATCCGGCAGCACGCCGTGGCGAATCAGGATGTTGTTCAGCTCCTGGTAAAGCGGAGCAAGCTGCTGAAGCACCTGCTGCTCGAACACTTTCAGGCAGACCTTTTCCACTTCACGACTGGCTTTCAAATGACTGAGCCCGGCATGAAACGACTCACAGACCAGCGACGGACCCAGCGGGTTGTGGTGGCCGGTGGAGTTGGCAATGCCCAGCTTGTCCAGCCGCAGCTTGAGCTGGAGCAGATCCCCCCGATACTGGGTGTCCGCCTTGGTAACCATCACCCGTATGGTCAGCCAGTCCTCGAATTCGCCCTTGTCCACCACCGACAGCTCCGAGCCCGGGAACCCTTTTCTCGCCGGCTTGAGAGGCGATTCCAGGCTCTGTGCCATCTGGTGCCAGATCACCCGCTGCCGCGCTTCAAGCTGGCCCGAGGCGTCCATGTACTCGTTTGCCTGTTGGTCACTACTCGCCTTCCGGGCCGCCTGCTTCAGCGCCACGATCATCTGCGCCAGACAGGCATCCATCAGCGGTTCAATAAACTGGACAACGGCGCGAGCGGACTGATGCAGGACAAACTGCACCCTGTCACTGGGCGCTCGCAATGCAGCCCGCTCCTGGAAGCGGTCGCCGCCACACTGCTTGAGCATCGCGCTCACGGCATCCGGATTGGCACGGACAAAATGCACGCCCATGGCCCTTTCGATACGACGGACAATACTGACGTACAGTTCATGACGATGATTTCCATCCGCCGAGCGGAAACGCACGATGATCTCGTCGGGCACGCCCCGGGCTATCGCGCGCTCGAGTTTGCGGGAGGTGTCGCCCGAGTATCGAATGAACAAGCCTTCGGCACAAAAGTCCGCAATCTGGCACGGCCACACCTCACCCGCCCCAAGATCCAGCTGGGCCGCGAGTTTGATGGGCTGTCGAGGGCTTGTGCGACGTTCTCTGGGGTCCATGAACTACCTGATATTCGGCCAAGGCCAGGGTGGGTCCGAGATCGTCGCCTCACCCTGGTCAGCGTCTCTGAAACGGTGATCCGTGTCACCTGCTACTATACGGGGAACATGTCTGTAATATAGTGGGATATCCCGTTGCGAGACAGCCTCACCTTCACATTGTGAACCATGATACAGCTTAATCAGATCTATCTTCTTTTGCTACTGGTAGCCGTGCTTCCAGGGTGTTCGACCATTGGCTACTACAGCCAGGCAATTGGCGGCCATGTCTCGCTGATGCTGGCTTCGCAACCGGTCGACAATCTGCTGACGAATCCCGGTACCGACGACGAACTGAAACGTAAACTGGCCATCGCCCGGGACGCTCGCCACTTCGCTGACAACCGGCTGGCACTGCCCGCCGCCGACGCGTTTACCGAGTATTCCGAGCTGGAAAGGCCCTGGGTGGTGGTCAACCTGGTGGCGGTCCCGGAGTTCTCCCTCACTCCCCATCAGTGGTGTTACCCCGTCGTCGGGTGTCAGGCTTACCGGGGCTATTTCAGCCTTGGGGATGCGCAGGAGGAGCAACGTCAGTTCGACAGGCAGGGCTTTGATACCTTTATCGGTGCGGTGACGGCCTACTCCACCCTGGGCTGGTTCGATGACCCGTTGCACAGCGGATTCACCCATTTGTCAGACGATCGCATGGTGGCCCTGATATTCCACGAACTGGCGCATCAGGTGGTCTATATTGACGAAGACACGGCGTTCAACGAGAGCTTTGCCACCGCCGTGGAACTGGAGGGCCTGAGACTGTGGCTGGAGGAGCGCGGCGAAGGTGACCAGTTTGCCACGGCGCTGCAACGGCTGTCGCAAAGGAATCAGACCCTGACACTGGTGGAACACGCCTCCAGTGAGCTGGAGGCGCTGTACGGGCGTGAGGGGGAACTGTCCGTTGAGACCATGAGAACCAGAAAAAAGCAGGTATTCGCAGAGCTGATCAAGCGCTACAACGAGATGGCCAGCCAGTGGGATCAGCCTGGCCCGTTCGGCAGCGCCATCGAAACACTCAACAACGCCAACATCGCCCTGTTCCGGCAATACAATCAATACGTGCCCGGTTTCCGACAACTACTGAAAGAGCAGGACTACCGCTTTGACGATTTCTTTGACCGGGTAAGGGCGCTGTCCGAACTGGACCAGGAGCAACGGACGCTGACCCTGTCGGCCTTGTCACAACGGTTTGACGAACACCTTTGAGTTGCGCTGGGTGTTGTAGGAGGCCAGTTTGGGACCGGGTAATGCCTTAACCGTCGAGGGCTGGAAACCACGTTCACGAAACCAGTGCTCGGTCTGGGTGGTCAGCACAAACAACCGCTGGATGCCCTGGCCACGAGCCAGCTTCTCCACCATCGCAAAGATATCGTCGCCGCGACCGGCGCGACGGTATTTCGGGTCCACGGCAAAACACGACAGCTCCCCCGCGCCCTCGTCCGGGTAACAATGGAGCGCGGCACAGCCAACGATCGTGCCATCACGTTCGGCGACCACAAACCGGTCGACTTCGGTTTCCAGCATTTCCCGCGAGCGCCGCACCAGAATCCCCTGCTCTTCCAGCGGTTGAATCAGTTCCAGAATGCCACCGATATCCTCAACCCGGGCCTGGCGGATCTGCTCATAGTTGTCACCGCTGACCAGCGTGCCGGAACCGTCCCGGGTAAACAGCTCCTCCAGCAACGCGCCATCTTCCACGTAGCTGATAATGTGGGAGCGGCGCACCCCTTTCACACAGGCATCGCAGGCCGCTTTCAGCAAGGCGGCATCGTGGCCGGTTACAGCACCTTCGGCCAGCCGCTCCGTGGCCTGCTTCGCGGACAGTTCACGAATCAGCGAGCCATCGGGCTCCAGCAGCCCCTGATCGTCAATAAACATGATCAGTTTCTCTGCCTGCAGGGCCGCCGCCACCTGGCTGCCGACATCCTCGTAGGACAGGTTGAAGGCGTCTCCGGTGGGGGAAAATCCCTGGGGCGGCAACAAGACGATGTGGCCCAGTTCCAGCAGCTTTTCTATCCCGGCCACATCCACCCGGCGAACACGACCGGTATACCCGAAATCGATGCCGTCGAGAACACCAACCGGGCGCGCCGCCACGAAATTACCGCCGCTGACCCGGATACGGGCATTGTGCATGGGGGAATTCACCAGCCCCATGGACAGCTGACTTTCCAGGTACGCCCGCAACCCGCCAATTGCCTGCAGCACCAGGGGCAGCTGTTGTTCCTGAGTCACCCGCAAGCCACGATGGAATGACGATTCCACGCCGGCCTCATCCAGCCTTCCCTGAATCTGCGGCCTTGCCCCGAACACCACCACCAGGCGCACACCAAGACTGCTCAGCAGTGCGATGTCGTGGATAATGTTGATGAAATTGTGGTGGGCAATCGCATCTCCGCCGATGGTCAACACCACCGTACGCCCCCGGTGCGCGTTGATGTAGGGGGAGGAATGGCGGAATCCATGCAGCCAGTCGTTAGATTTCAATCGTTTCTCCTGGTCAATCGTCTTTCCTGATGCCTGAACATTACAGGCAAAACTGTTTGATCAACCCCTTCAGGATCGTCACGGTCGGGTCGAGCTGGGACAACTCCAGGAATTCATCCGGCTGGTGCGCCTGATCAATCGACCCCGGCCCCATCACCAGTGTTTCCAGCCCCAGCTTCTGCAGCCACGGCGCCTCGGTGGCAAACGCCACGGCATGGGCGGTATGGCCGGTCAGCTTTTCACAGGCACTGACCAGCTGCGCATCCGCCGGGGTTTCGAACGGTGGCACGCCGTCGAACAGCGGCTCAAACACCATGGACAGTTCACGGCGCTCGGCCACCGGCTGCAACTTGCCGAGGATGGCCTGGCGCAGGGCCGCCATGTCCATCCCCGGTAACGGCCGCAGATCGAAATGCAGCTCACAGCTGGCGCAAATCCGGTTGGGATTGTCGCCACCGTGAATGCACCCCAGGTTCATGGTCGGCACTTCTACCCTGAAATTCGGGTTCCGGTATTTCTCCTGCCAGGCAGAGCGCAGGCCCAACAGCTCGCCCAGCGCTTCGTGCATACCTTCCAGGGCATTGCGGCCAAGGGAAGGATCGGACGAATGGCCTGACTGCCCCTCAAACACCAGCCGCTCCATCATAATGCCCTTGTGCATTCGCACCGGCCTCAGACTGGTGGGTTCGCCGATCACCGCATACCGTGCCTGCGGTCGTCCCGCTTCCGCCAGCGCGCGGGCGCCATTCATCGAGCTTTCTTCGTCAGCCGTGGCAAGGATGATCAATGGCTGTTTCAGTTCCTGACCGGCAAACGCTCGAGCGGCCTCTATGGCGAGCGGGAAAAAACCTTTCATATCGCAGGTACCCAATCCGTACCAGCGATCATCCCGTTCCGTCAGGGTGAACGGATCACTCTGCCAGCGCTTATCATCAAATGGTACGGTGTCGGTATGCCCGGAAAGCACCAGCCCACCCGGACCACTGCCAAGCGTGGCAATCATATTGAACTTGCCCGGCATGCCAGGCACTGCCATCAATTCAACCTTGAATCCCAGCGGCTCCAGCCATTCCGCCAGCGTCTGTACAACGGCTTCGTTGCTTTGGTCCCAGTCCGGTGTTGCACTGCTGATGGATGGCAGGGCAATCAGCCGGGTCAGCATCTCGCGGATACCCGGAACCACATCGGTTTTGTTCGTGGACTCAGACATAAAAGAATTCCTGGCCCGGTCTCGGGTCACCGGGTCTGGCCACGCCGCCAGACCTCAAACTTATCAATGGCCCGAATCATCATCGGATAGGCAATCTCGCCGCCACCGACAATCCGGGCAACCTCCAGGGTCTGCTCGCCAACACTGGCCAGCCGCCCCTCCACGACATTGTCATTGGACAGGGTAATTCTCACGTTTCGCCCAACCCAACGTTCCGCTTCTGTCAGATCGGCAGGGTACCAGCCCGCCACCAGATCACCTTCGCCTTCCGGTATCACCGGTTGCAGCGCCTGCTCCGAGACAGCCGGCTCTGGCGGCTCGACTTCCCTCAGATAGACATCGGGCACTGACTGCCCATTGTAGTTGACTGCCAGCGTTCCGGCACCGTCCTGGTTCGCGCCCCGCACCGGAACACCGAAGACAGGCTGATCGGGATCCAGAGTCAGGGTCAGCTCGCCGCCTTCGGTCAGCCATTGCCGGTACAACGCCAGCAACTGGCCACTGGCCTCATAGCCCCGGGCACTCAGCCCCTGACGAAAGGCATCCATGACAATACTGGTCCATTCATCCGTCGCCACTGAGGATTCGCGGGCACAATAGGCGGCAACCCGGCGCATCAGACCACCGTCACGAACAGTGACGGTCATCGGCTCGCTCCCGGCCTGCGCCATTCGGTCGGGGTTGAGGATATTCACCCGAGCCCCCGGCCACTGGATTCCCAGGCTGCCGGTACTCGCCGTTGTCAGCTCCAGGTACAGGTGATCAGGGTGCTGCCGGATCAGGGCCTCGCCGGCGATGCTGTTCACCCCCATGCGCACCAGGTCCCCGCTGCCCAGTTGCTGGCGGTGATCGGGCCCACAGACCGGGGCAAACAATGCGGGGTTGGTCTCGCCGGAAGCAGTGACCCAGTTGCGGAACATGGTTGCTTCCAGGACCAGACGAAGGTTTTCCACCCGCAGGGACCAGGCCGGCGGCAGGTTACCCGGGTCCACCAGCGCGGTCAGGAGATGCAACGGCGAGCCTGCGTCAAACGCCACGCGGCCAATATCGACTGGCTGCGCCAGACGGAAATCCTGATAACTGGCGTCTGTCAGCAGCAGGCGCCCTTCAATTCCGGAGCTGATCGCGCCCCGTTCAATAACCCCGGCGCTCTCAACCGCATCCCGGGCTTCCGCCAGGCGCTGGTCCGCCAGCCACCAGACAGCCGCCTTGAACAGCACCCAGCCCAGCAGAACCACGACAACAACAAAGGTCAGCAGGCGTTTCATTCATCCATCCTCTCGTCCGGCCGGTTGCCCACCGACCGGACTGCACCACCAAATGTCAGCCCGGCAGGCTGTTTCAATTGCGGGAGATCAGCGTTCCCACACCTTCGTCCGTGAATATCTCAAGCAGGGTCGCATGGGCAACCCGACCATCGATAATGTGTGACGTGCGCACGCCATTCTCCACCGCATTCAGGGCGCAACGGATTTTCGGCAACATGCCGCCATGGATGGTGCCATCCTCTATCAGATCGTTGACCTGCTGGGCAGTGAGCCCGGTAAGGACCTTGTCTTCCTTGCTTTTGAGACCAGAAACATTGGTCAGCAGGATCAGCTTCTCGGCCTTCATGGCCTCTGCCACCTTGCCGGCCACCAGATCAGCATTGATGTTATAGGACGCGCCATCAGGCCCCACGCCGATCGGCGCGATGACCGGTATCACGTTACTGCGGGTCAGCATTTCGATAACCTCGACATTAACGCTGTCAACTTCACCGACGTGACCGATATCGATGATTTCCGGGCGTTCCAGCTCGGCGGAGCTATTGACCACTTCCAGTTTCCGCGCCCGGATCAGGTTGGCATCCTTACCGGTCAGGCCCACGGCGGTACCCCCATGGGCATTGATCAGCGAGACGATTTCCTTGTTGACCTGGCCGCCCAGCACCATCTCGACAACGTCCATGGTTTCACTGTCGGTCACCCGCATGCCGTTGACGAAGCGGGACTGGATGTTCAGGCGCTCCAGCAAACCGCCAATCTGCGGCCCCCCACCGTGAACCACGATCGGATTGATGCCCACCAGCTTCATCAGCACCACATCCCGGGCGAAGCTGCTCTTCAGATCCTCGTTCTCCATGGCGTTGCCGCCGTACTTGATCACCACGGTTTTCCCGGTAAACCGCTGAATATAGGGCAAGCCTTTACTCAGGACGGATGCCACCTGCATTGCTGTTTCACGATCCAGTGCCATGCTTCTGCCTTTATAATCTGTCAATTAAAAATCTGCGACGAGGTCGGGGGCCACTTTCTGTAGCTGGTCACGGAACACGCCCTTGATGCGTTCCAGCGCCTCGTCGGTTTCCGCCTCAAACCGAAGCACCAGAACCGGTGTCGTGTTGGAGGCACGGCACAGACCCCAGCCATCGGCGTAATCCACCCGGATACCGTCAATGG
Organism: Marinobacter alkalisoli; assembly: GCF_045449855.1. NCBI lineage: Bacteria > Pseudomonadati > Pseudomonadota > Gammaproteobacteria > Pseudomonadales > Marinobacteraceae > Marinobacter > Marinobacter alkalisoli. The sequence continues at coordinate 32,878 of NZ_JBJJLC010000053.1, forward strand.
TACTGACGCTCCCATCACCGAAACTGCCCTCGCTGGACAGACGCTCCACCAACTGGAATTTGCTGTCTTCGGTGACCTCGACATTCAGTTCCGGGGTACTGATATCTTCCGGGAAGTCCTCGAACACCTCATCGCTGTGGCGATCCTCAACGCCCAGGATCTCCAGCAGGCGCGCGGCCGAATAGAGCCCATCATCAAAGCCGTACCAACGTTCGCCAAAGAATATGTGCCCGCTCATTTCTCCGGCGAGCAGCGCTCCGGTCTCCTTCATCTTGGCCTTCATCAGGGAGTGACCGGTTTTCCACATGATGGGGCGACCGCCCGCATCCGAGATCACCCCAGCCAGGCGACGGCTGCACTTTACATCGTACAACACATCGGCGCCGGGATTCCGGGAAACAACATCCCTGGCAAACAGCATCAGCAGACGGTCCGGCCAGATAATCTTGCCACTGTTGGTCACCACGCCAAGGCGATCCCCGTCACCATCGAAGGCCAGGCCGATATCCGCACTCTCCGCCTTCACCCGGGCAATCAGATCCACCAGGTTGTCGGGTTTCCCCGGATCCGGGTGGTGGTTGGGGAAGTCACCATCCACGTCGCAATAGAGGGGGATCACCTCACAGCCCAGCTCTTCCACCAACATCGGCGCCAGCTCACCGGCTATGCCGTTGCCCGCGTCAAGCACCACCTTCAGGGGCGCCGCCACAGCGATATCCCCAACGATGCGATCCAGGTATGCCCGGCGCACGTCCTCCGACGATTGCGCACCCTGGCCGCTGCTCAGGTCTCCGGTCCGGATACGCTGGAGCAGCTTCTGGATACCATCGCCGGACAGGGTCTCACCGCCAAGCATGATCTTCAGGCCGTTGTAGTTAGCCGGGTTGTGGCTACCGGTCACCATGACGCCAGACCCGGTCTTCAGGTGATGGGTGGCGAAGTACAGTACCGGCGTTGGCACGGCGCCAACGTGTATCACGTCGCAGCCGGTGGCCATAATGCCACGGGCGAGGGCATCCGCCAGATCCGGGCTGGAATGCCGGCCATCATAGCCGATGCAGAGAGCGTCGATGCCGCGTTCGGCGGCCTCGCTACCAATGGCCCGGCCAATGACATTCACGATCTCCGGAGACAGGGTCTCGCCCACAATGCCGCGGATATCATAAGCCCGGAAGATGCCCGCCGGCACCTCCACCTGGGGCAACGCCACTTCCTCAACTGATGGAGCGTTTTCAGGGCCTGCCTCACTTTCATCCGTCGCTCCGCCGCCGAACCCCAGGACGTCCTCATCACCATCCAGCATGTCGATATCCAGCATGTCCTTTTCCTGGAACAGCGGTTCCTCCGCGGCGACCGCTTTACCTGCCGGAGCCTTCGGGCGCGCAGACTCGGCGGCCTTGAGAACACGCCTGTCCACGACCTGGGACAAGCGGTGAAGGACTTCACCAGTGGACGCCACCAGATCCCATTTTAACGCCGGCAACTTCACCCGCTCGCCACCAAACACCTTGTGGGCCCACTGGGTCAGTGCGGACACATCCTGGCGAATGCTGCGCTGGGCGCCGCCCAGTAATACCCAAACCACAATAGCGGCAACCACAGCCGGCGCCAGAATCAGAATGATGGCTAGAACCGCATTCACCACCGGCGTGGGCGTCGATGCCGGCTGATAACGGAGAGACCAGTCCGGAGCGGACAGCGCCCGCTCCTCCGCCTCACCATTGCCAGTGCCGTTACTGGCCACGACCCGGGCGGAACCATTGACACTCTGGACCAACGCCAGCTGACCGCCCAATTCACGGTTGTTCACCGCCAGCAACGGCTGCAGGCTGGAGGCGTCAAATACCACCAGCATGCTGCCCGCCATGGCGCGACTGGCCGGATTGCGGACGGAGGCCGCCACCTGGAAATACCACTGACCATTCCGCGGGAAGGCGTTGGGGTGCAAAGAACGTCCGGATTCGGCCTGTCGTGCCAGGTCCAGGCCGGCAAATCCGAGGGTTTCATCGCCACTGGCACTGCGGGGAATGTCACCATAGGGAAACAGGTGCACGGCCTGAACGCCCGGCAGAACGTTGCCAAGCTCCGCAGCCACGAATTCCAGACCGGAGCCAGTCGCCAGGGCCTCACGGACATGACGCTGGGCGGCAATTCCATCAACCGACGACTGCAAGGTAGCCAGGTGCTGGTTCAGGCGATTGGTCGCGGCATCGACCTCAAGATTCGCCTGCAGGTCGGCGCGACGGGATTCAGCCGGCTCGAACACCAGCAGGTAGACCAGGGCAACCGCCAGGACCCCGGCCAGCGCCACAACCGCTGCCTGGGCACCGGCTACGGACCCCAGGCGCTTCAGGCGACGCCCCCTGGATTCCCCACGCTTCCGCTCCCGCTTGCCGGCCGGCATCCCGCCCTGTGCCTCCGCAACGGTCTCGTCCGGCTTTTTCTTTTTACCCAGCTTCATAGTCCATCCTGCACTTATATTTTTTCGCCCGGGGCAATGAGATACCCAAGTATAGACCTCCGGCAATGTCTCCGCGTTTACAGACTGTTATCCGCTCAGCGGGTACCGGTCGAACCAAAACCACCGGCGCCACGGACACTGGCATCGAACGATTCCACCACTTCAAAATCCGCCTGCACGACCGGCACCAGCACCAGCTGGGCCAGGCGCTCACCCACATCAACGGTAAACTCGCCCTGCCCCCGGTTCCAGCAGGACACCATCAGTTCCCCCTGGTAGTCGGAGTCAATCAGTCCCACCAGGTTACCCAGCACAATACCGTGCTTATGCCCCAGACCGCTGCGGGGCAGGATCATCGCCGCCAGGGACGGGTCGGCTATATGAATGGACAACCCGGTCCTGATCAACTGAGTATCCCCGGGCTTCAGTGTCATCGGCTCGTCCAGGCAAGCCCTCAGGTCAAGACCGGCAGATCCCGAAGTGGCGTATTCCGGGAACGCAATGGTATCCCCGATGCGTGGGTCCAGAATCCGGACCTGGAAAGTTTGTCGCGTCATGGAGTGTCCTGTGAGAAGTTCTGTCAATGGATCTGGTCGGCAATCAGGCCTACCAGCTGGCGGGCGATACCGGTTTTGCTTTCCGGCCCGATGACCTGCTGACCGGCAGACCAGAATACGGTGACGGCGTTGCTGTCGCTGTTAAACCCGAGCCCGGGCACTGACACATCGTTAGCCACGATCATGTTCAGTTTCTTACGCTGCATCTTGTCCCTGGCATAGCGCTCAACATCACTGGTTTCCGCCGCAAAGCCAACGGTGAACGGGGCATCGGCACGGGCCGCGATGGTAGCCAGGGTGTCGGGATTGCGCACCAGCGCCAGCGACATGTCCTCGCGGGTTTTCTTGATCTTGTCACTGGCGCAGGTATCCGGCCGGTAATCCGCCACCGCGGCGGTGGCGATAAATACATCACAGCCTTCGTCCACCGCCTGTCCGGAGGCGGCCAGCATATCATCCGCCGTGATCACCGGCCGCACTTCCACACCTGTAGGTGCGGCGATGGATACCGGACCACTGACCAGCACCACCTGAGCCCCGGCGTCCCTTGCGGCGGCAGCGAGGGCATAGCCCATTTTCCCGGAACTGTGGTTACTGATGTAGCGGATCGGATCGATGGGTTCCCGCGTTGGACCGGCGGTAATAACAACCCGCTTGCCCGACAGTGGTCCGCTGCCGACCGCGGTAATGCGCTCAAACAGATCCAGGGGCTCCAGCATACGACCAGGCCCGGTATCCCCGCAGGCCTGGGAACCCTGATCCGGCCCCCAGAGGGTGACTTGCGGATCCGATTCCAGCAATCCGATGTTGCGCTGGGTCCGATGGTTGTTCCACATGGCCTGATTCATCGCCGGCGCCAACGCGATCGGAGCCTCGGTGGCACAACACAGGGTAGTCAGCAGATCGTCCGCCATACCCTGGGCCAGACGAGCAATAAAGTCGGCGGTCGCCGGGGCAATGACCACCTGATCCGCCCATTTGGCCAGCTCGATGTGCCCCATCCCCTGCTCGGCCTCCGGGTCCAGCAGAGACGTACGCACCGGCTCGCCGCTGAGCGCCTGGAAGGTCATCGGCGTGACGAAAGCCTCTGCGCCCCGGGTCATCACCACACGCACCTGATGCCCTTCCTTTTTCAACAACCGCACCAGCTCCGCACTCTTGTAGGCGGCAATACCACCGGTGATCCCCAGCAGAATTCGTTTCGCGGCCATACTTGCTCCGTATCCGGCAAAAATAAAAGGCCTATAAGATACCACGGCAGACGCCTCCCGGCAGCCTGCATCCCGTGCTAGACTTCCGGTCGGATTTCAGTGGCCTGCGCAGGGAGCGCCGGCACGGGTTTCAAGCCATCTTTTATAAACAGCAAGGACGCAATCATGACAACCCACCCCTGGCCGGCGGACGAACGCCCGCGGGAACGACTGCTGGCCCATGGGCCCGACAGCCTCTCCGATGCCGAACTACTGGCCATATTTCTTCGCACCGGCACCGCCGGCATGCCGGTCATGAAACTGGCGCGGCACCTCATTGACACCTTTGGCGGTCTCCGCGGCCTGATGACAGCTTCCCGGCGCCAGTTCTGTGACGTCAGGGGGCTGGGAACGGCCAAATACGCCCAGGTACAGGCGGCCATGGAAATGGCGCAAAGAGTGATGGATGAACCGCTGAGGCAGGGAGACCCCCTGCGCTCTCCGGCGGACACCCGGCGGTTCCTGTGCAGTCGCCTGGGCACCTATCCCCATGAGGTGTTTGCCGGCCTGTTTCTGGATAACCGGCACCGGGTGATCCAATACCGGGAACTGTTTCGCGGCACCATTGACGGTGCTGCGGTTTATCCCAGGGAGGTAGTCCGGCAAGCTTTGGAGTATAATGCGGCGGCAGTCATTTTTGCCCACAATCATCCATCCGGCGTTGCCGAGCCCAGTCAGGCGGACATTGCCCTGACCGGACGCCTCAAAGAGGCCCTTGGCCTGGTGGATATCAGGGTTCTTGACCATATGGTTGTGGGCCACGGTGAGGTAATATCCCTGGCTGAACGGGGACTGATGTAAGCCAGCCCGGGCCAGATACAAAAAACTGGCCAAATCCCCAACAATTTTTTGCGTTGGGGGGCCAGTTCTGGTATAAAAGCGTCCCTTTCTGGCGGCGTCTGGCGAGCAGCTTGCTATTCGTGGCGCAAGCAGCGACAACCAGAAGCGCGATTAAACGAATTCGTATATTAAGACCATTGCTCAGGTCGGAGGCAAGTATGTCCAGAGTTTGTCAGGTTACCGGTAAGCGTCCGGTCACCGGTAACAACGTATCCCACGCGATGAACCACACTCGTCGTCGTTTTCTGCCGAATCTGCAGAACCACCGCTTCTGGGTTGAATCAGAGAAGCGTTTCGTGAAGCTGCGCGTTTCCACCAAGGGCATGCGCATCATCGACAAAAAAGGCATTGACGCTGTGCTGGCCGATCTTCGTGCCCGCGGCGAGAAATTTTAAGGAGCCGCATCATGCGCGAGAAAATCAAGCTGGTTTCATCAGCAGGTACTGGTCACTTCTACACGACCAACAAGAACAAGCGTAACACTCCGGAAAAGATCGAGATCAAAAAGTACGATCCGGTTGTCCGCAAGCACGTTGCGTACAAGGAAGCCAAGATCAAGTAATTGATCTGGCGACCGACAAAAAACCCGGCCACGCGCCGGGTTTTTTATTGCCTGAAGATTGCCTCAGAAGGTTTCCAGATAGCCCTTCGGAAGCGCCACATCCATGGCAATCGGCAGGTGATCCGACATCGGATAACTGACCACCTCGGAACGGCGGATTTCCAGGCTCGGGCTCACCAGGATATGATCCAGGGCCTTTTCCGGCCGCCAGCTCGGGAAGCTGTGGGCAGTATCCGGCAATGGAATCAGGTCGGTTTCCTTCAGGGGTGTCTGGGTCAGCAACTCTTCCGCATGGTTATTCATGTCCCCCATCAACACCACGTGCTGGTAGTCACCGATCAACTCCCTGACATAACCCAGTTGGCGCTGCTGAGCGGTACGGCTCAGTGACAGGTGCATCATCACCAGCACCAACGGATCCTCTTCGGAACCGTAGCGGGCAATAATGGCACCGCGACCGGGAATCAGACCAGGCAACTTGTGCTCCGTCACATCCAGCGGTCGGTACCGGCTGAGCAAGCCGTTACTGTGCTGGGCTATCTGCCCCAGATTCCGGTTCAGCTGCTGATACCAATAGGGGATTCCGGCCGCTTCCGCCAGGTACTGGACTTGATTGATGTAGCCACTCCTCAGACTGCCACCGTCACACTCCTGCAGCGCCACCACGTCGTAATTACGCAGCAGGCTGGCAATGCGGTCCAGGTTTGCGATGCGGTTGCGATGGGGCAGGAAATGCTGCCAGCTGCGAGTGAGATAATGCCGGTAGGAGGAGGTGTTGATCCCCACCTGGATATTGAAGGTCAGCAGCCGGATGTGCCGGTGTGGCTCAAACTCCGGCACGTGCTCACTGCCGGAACAACTGCCCCGGGGCTCCCCGCTTGACCGAAGCAGCCCGCCCAGCTGTTTGCGAAAGTGTCTGTACATGCTACGAGCTCACCCGACTGTGGCACATTCTCCCGAAGCCCCGAGATAGATCCTGCTTAGTTTGCGGAGCCGCCGCGCTCTTTTTCGATCAGGTAGTTCACAACCTCAAGAACCGCCTCATGACCACCGGCCATGGACGCGCTGACCGTATACTTGCCATTTACAAGCATAGTCGGTGTGCCGGTGATGCGTGCACCACGGATTTTTGACTGGGCTTTCTGCATCCTCGCATTCACCCCGAAGCTGTTGTAATTCTTGAGGAACTGCTCACCGTCCACGTCGTATCCGCTAACAAACTCCGCCAAAGCCTCACCAGAGTTCAGAGGGCGTCGCTCTCCTGCCAGCGCGTCGAACAGGGCATCATGTACTTTATCCAGCTCACCCATCGCTTCCAGAGCGTAGAATGCCTTGGCATGGGGCACCCAGGATTTGCCCAGGGCAGCCGGAAGCTGAACATAGTCGACGTCATCCGGACGATTTTCCGCCCACTCTTCTACCAACGGCTTGAAGGCGTAGCAGTGGGGACAGCCGTACCAGAACACTTCCGCCACTTCGATGCTCTCGCTGCTGTCAGTACGGACCGGAGAACTCAGCTCCCGATAGTGGGTGCCCTCCTGCCACTCGGCCGCGCTAACCTGGCCCGCAATGGCAAAGGCCGCAAGAAAGGTGACTGCAGTACTCAGACTTCTCAACATCGACTGTCTCCGGTTCTGTAGATTCATTCAGGAACTGATTATGACCCAGCGTGCGCGAAAAGTTCCACCGCCGGGGAATTAAAGACAGGAAAGGCACAAAAAACCCCGCACCAGGCGGGGTTTGTTGGGCCAGGAAGACTGATCAGTTCAGGCCGGAAATATAGTTGGCTACGGCCTCGATCTCAGAATCGGTCAGCTTGGCAGCGACGTCCATCATGATAGACGCATTTTGCCCGCCATTGCGCTCACCATCACGATAGGCCTTCAGCTGCTTTTCAACGTAATCCGCCGTCTGGCCGCCCAGGCGTGGAAAGCCCGCAGGCTCGTTGCCCTTGCCCTGGGGGTTGTGGCAACCGGAACAGGCCGGAACGCCAGACGCCAGGTTACCACCACGATACAATGCCTGCCCCTGTTCAACGAGCTCCGGATCGGCCTGATTAACCACCATATCCTGGTCGTTGAAGTAGGCGGCCAGATCCTGCAGATCCTCGTCGGACATATTGTCCAGCAGCCCGGTCATTTCTGCGATCTGACGGTCGCCACTCTTGATGGCCGACAGCTGCTGGTACAGGTATTTTTCACCCAACCCGGACAGTTTCGGGTACACGGCCATCACCGGCTTGGCGCCACCTTCCCCGTGACAACCGGCACAGACGGCTGCATTTTCCTTGCCTGCTTCAGGATCTCCAGCCCCGTGTGCCATCGCTGTGAGGCCAACACCGAGAACAACTCCTGCGATCAGTTTTTTCATGCTCGCTCCGCTTCTCTCATCCAAAGTATTCTTCGTTATGCAGCCGGCAGGCACTGGCCCAGACAGGCACAAAACCGGGGCTGTTCAGCAGCATCGCTCAGCGTGCTGCCCGGAATTGGTGTAGCATTATACATTAATCCCTGATAACTGAAATCCAATAGGAAACCCAACCACCGTGTCATCTGATCTGACTCAAAAATCGATCTCATTCAACAGCGCCCGATTCCTGATCAGCGCCTCGCGGCTGGAAGAGTGCCCACTGGACTCCGGTGCGGAGGTCGCATTTGCGGGACGCTCCAACGCCGGCAAATCCAGCGCCATCAACTCCATAACCGCCAACGGCAAGCTGGCGCGCACCAGCAAGACACCCGGCCGCACCCGCCTGATCAACTTTTTCACGCTGAATCGTGATAACTGCCGCCTGGTGGACCTGCCAGGTTATGGTTATGCCAAGGTCTCCCGCGACATGAAGGACGACTGGCAAAAACACCTCGGGCACTATCTTAATGATCGTCGCTGCCTGCGGGGCCTGATCCTGGTCATGGACATTCGTCATCCACTGACCGATTTCGACCAGATGATGGTGGAATGGTGTGAACATAACAACCTTCCGCTGATGATTCTTGCCACCAAGGCGGACAAGCTGAAGTTCGGCCAGGCCAAGACAGCGATGCTGGACATCGCCCGTCGGCTGAAGACATTCCAGTGCGTGGAGCACCTGATCATGTTTTCGGCAACATCAAAGCGCGGAGTGGATGAGTGCCGCGATGCCCTGACGGCCTGGCTGGAAGCGGCCAGTGACGACCTCGCGGGTGAAATCGCGACCTGAACGACTCGCTGTCAGAGGGTTCCCCCCCGCTCGATCCGGTACCCCAGGTCGATACGCCGGTCGCTGATTGCCGCGCCACCGAGGCGGGCAATCAGCTCTTCGGCCGCCCTCTGCCCGACCGCCTCCCGGGGAGTGATCACACTTGCCAGTGGCGGCTCCATGACGCGGCCAACATCATGACCATGGAACCCGGCAATGGCGATCTGGCCCGGCACCGCAATGCCACGCCTCTGACACTCGAAGAACGCACCGATGGCAACGTCGTCGTTGGTGCAGAAAATGCCGTCGGTGTGCGGATTCTCCGCCAGTATCCGCGCCATCAGCGTAGCCCCGACACTGTATGATGACCGCTGCTCACTGCGCAGCGTTACCGGCATCAGCCCCTCTTCCTCCATTGCCCGGTTATACCCCTCCTGACGCTGGAGAGTCCGGGCATCCAGCCGGACCGCCAGATAGACCACCCGCTTGCAGCCCAGCCGGATCATTTCCCGCACCATGTCATAGGCGGCAATGACGTTATCGAAGCCAACCGCCTGATGAAACGGTTCCGAATGAGTATCCATGATCTCGACCGTTGGCACCCCTGCGGTTTCCAGCATCCTCAGCGTGCGAGGGGTATGCTGGCTCTCCGAGAGAATCACGCCATCCGCGTTGTAGGACAGCAGCAAGGACAGGCTGCGCTCCTCGATCTCGGGACTGTATCCGTAGTGGGCGAGCATCAGGTGATACCCGGCCGGCTCGGTGACCGATTCCACCCCCTTGATGACATCCGCAAAGACCTGGTTGGTCAGTGACGGCAGCAGGACACCGATCGCATGGCTGGTGGACTTGGATAGCAGGTCCGGAGCGCGATTGGGGATATAGCCCAGTGCTTCGGCCTCGGCAAAGATCCGCTCCCGCATGGGTTCGGAGACATTGTCCCCGCCCCGCAGACACCGGCTGACGGTCATCTTGGTCGCTCCGACCCGGTCGGCGATATCCTGCAATGTGGGGCGCCTGTTCTTTACCATCTACCACTCCAACAACAGTGAAAGCTGCCTATCATACCTGTGATCAGGCTCCGGAATCAGTTTCGGGAATCCCCGCCCTGCAGACCAAGTCCGACAAGGCACTGTCGGAGGATCTGTTCCGGTGTCGCGGACACATCCACGGCAATGGCATCCTCATCAGGAGCTGGCTCTTCCAGTAACCGAAACTGACTTTCCAGCATGGCGCGCCCATTAAAGTAATGATCCGTTCGCCGGGAATGTCGCGCCCAGATGGTTTCGAAGTCCCCCCTGAGGTAGACGAAACGGGCCGACGGATTCCCGCCCCGCAAACGCTCACGGTAACAGCGCTTCAGCGCCGAACAGGCCAACACCAGACCGCCCTCTTCCTGCCTGATCAGCGCCGCGAGCTCATCCAGCCAGCCCCGGCGATCCGCGTCGGTCAACGGGATGCCGGCGGCCATTTTCTCAACATTGGCGAGGCTGTGGTAATCGTCCGCATCGTAAAACGGAACCCCCAGTTCGCCGGCAAGCATGGCGCCGGTGAGACTCTTGCCGCATCCGGACACCCCCATGACAATGACTTTTGGTGCCTTCATATCACTGCCACCATAGCGCCAGCTGGGGGAACGCAATCAGCAGGCCAAGGGCCACGACCTGAAGCGCGATGAACGGCAGCAGTGCGCGGAATATCTCGCCCAGGGAAATGTCCTTTGGCGTCACCGTCTTGAGATAGAAAGCCGCCGGGCCGAACGGAGGCGACAGGAAGGACACCTGCATGTTCATACAGAACACCACGCCGAACCAGATCGGACTGTACCCCAGCTCCGTCACGATGGGCACAAAGATCGGCATGGTCAGCAATGCGACGCCGACCCAGTCCAGGAACATGCCCAGTATGAGCAGAATCAACATCATGAACAGGATGGTGCCCAGGCCATGGCCACCGCTGACGGCAAAGACCATGTCACGGACGAAATCGATACCACCCATGAGGTTGTAGACGCCGACCAGCGCGGTTGCACCAATCCCGATCCAGATGATCATACCGCACACCCGCAGTGTGCTGATGGTGGCCTTGCGCACCATGGCAAGGGACAGCTCTCCGCGAATCCAGGTGCTGATGGCAATCCCCATGACACCCAGGGCCGACGCCTCTGTGACCGAGGCCACACCGCCATAGATACTGCCCAGCACCACCACGACCGAGAGGATCGGAAACAGCAACGCCTTGAAGAAATTCGGCGCCGGGGTCTCGGGCGCGTCCTGATCGGAAGGCAGCGGTGCCATCTCCGGCTTCAGCCAGACACGAATCAGGACGTATCCCATGTACAACAGCGCCAGTAGCAGCGCAGGTGCGAACGCCCCCTTGAACAGATCACCGATGGAGACGTTGGCCGTCAGCCCGTAGATGATCAGCACAATACTGGGCGGCAGCATGGTGCCGAGCGCCCCACCGGCACAGGTGGTGCCAATGGCCAGCTTGCGGTCGTAACCCAGGCGCAGCATCTGCGGCAGCGCCAGGATGCCCAGCAACACCGTCTCGCCACCAATAACGCCGGACATGGAGGCCAGGATCACCGCCACCACCAGGGTCTGTATGGCCACGCCGCCACGAAGTTTGCGACCCAGGCGGGCCATGGCGTCGAACAGGTCGCGGGCGATGCCCGAGTGGTCCAGCAGAGAGGCCATCAACACAAACATGGGTACCGCCAGGAATACATAGTTGCCGATGAAGCTGTACAGCCGGCTGCTGACAATGGGCAAGGCGTCCGGACCAAACCAGCCCAGGGCAAACACCAGGGCAACCAGACCGGTGGCGAATGCCAGCTGCATACCCGTGAGCAACAGGACAATCAGCATGACCAGCATCAACAGGCTGCCATAACCGATACCAAGGGAAGCCAGTTCAAACATCACGCACCTCCCTTGCCGCGCAGGTCACGCACCAGGTGCAACAGGAACTGCAAGGTCATGACGGCAACGGCGACCAGGATGATCACTTTCAGAAACGCCGGGAAAGGCGGGTTCCAGGCTGAGCCGGAGGTTTCAAGACGCCAGTCGCCCCAGGGCGCCAGCACGGCCTCTGTGGCCATTGACCAGCTTGCGAATAGCATCAGCCCGCAAAAAACCAGCCCCAGCAGATGATGAACCACCCGCAGCCAGCGCTGGGCACGGTGCGAAACCGCGTCATAGATCAACACGATACGCACATGCCGATCGGTGGCCAGGGCATAGAGACCACCAATAACAAAGAGTGTGGCGCCGGCAAAGGTCACCGTTTCGTGTACCCAGAGCGTCGGGGCATCAAACACATAACGGCGGATAATCTCGTAGAAAGACACCAGCACGATCGCCGCAAATACCAGACTCAACTTCTTGCCCAACCAGACGATAGCCCTGTCCAGCCAGGTAAACCCAACGTCCTCATCCTTTTCAGGCAGGACAAACTCGCGATCGGGATCCGGCCCCTGACCGCACGCGTTGTTTTCAACGGACATAACGAACTCCTCGCTCCGGGCCCGTCAGGGCGCCCGGAGGCTGACATCGAGGGAACCTGCTACTTAGAGGAGGCCCTGGGATTCCAGGTATTCAGTGACCGACTGGTACACTTTCCCGGCATTGGGGGACTGTTCGGCATAGGCCTTCCATTGGTCACGGGCGATGGTGCGGAACTTGCGACGCTCCTCCGCGGACCAGTCATGGATGGTAATGTCGGGATTGGCGCGAGCCTCATTGACAGCTTCACGATCGGCCATCGCCAGCTGGGTGCTGATGTCCTGGGCAAAGTCCCTGGCGGATACCGTCATGATGGCCTGGATATCCTCCGGCAGCTTTTCCCATTCCTTGCGCCCCATGGCGATTTCAAGCAGCGGCAGCGAGTGGAAACCGGGATTGACCGGGTGCGGCGCAATCTCGTTCAGACCAGCCTCGTGGTTGGTGGAGAATACCGTGTAATCCGCAGCGTCAATCACGCCCTTGCTCAAGGCGGTATAGACTTCGGATCCGGGCAGATTAACCGGCGACGCTCCGGCGGCGGCAAAGACGGATTGCACCAGCCCTTCCGGCGCACGCATTTTTAGTCCCTTGAGATCCTCCACGCCATCGAGGGGCTTTTTCGACACGAAAGACTCCACGCCCGTGCCACCGCCGCCAACAAATTTCACTCCGTATGGCTCGTAGAGTTCGTTCATCAACTCATAGCCGCCACCATGGTTAATGTAATCGATCAGTTGGTCTGGACTGGACCAGGCGCCCACGGTGTTACCAATCAAACCGAACGCGGGATCCTTACCGGAAAAATAACCTGTGACGGAAATATGACCGTCCAATACGCCCATCTTCATGGCGCCGAGGGTTTCCGTGTGACTGACAACGCTGCCCACCGGCAGCAGATCAATCTCGACACGGCCACCGGTCATTGCTTCCACACGATCGGCCCAGTCCTGCTGGATCTTGAAGTTTTTGACGCCGGAGGGGTCCGAAGACTGGAACTTTAAGGTGAAATCGGCGGCAAAGGCATTGAATGCAAGCGTGGCTGTCAGAACACCAGCCGCGAGTCTTGTCGGGAACATACTGGGATCTCCTGATTGTTATTGTGCCGGCTTATGTTACCGGTAACATAAGCGATGGTATTGGATTTGAAAAGCGCTGGCAAGGGGGAGGGAGCAAAGGATTGCGGCAGAAAAAACCGGCCTGCCATCAGACAGGCCGGTGAAACGTCAGGGTTTGCGACGTGCTAAAACCTGAGAACTCACTCAGGGTAACGCCAGAGATGTCCGGATCCCCAGCGTCATACATGAGACACCAGTGTTACCGGAAAGTTCCGCAAATCGACTAAAAAATGATCAGCCCGTACGGCAACCCATCGCGTCCGCCGACGACTCGACATCACGGGTTTCCGGCAACTGCGGACGGTAACGCTCCCGCAGCGCCATGACCCGATCCCGGTAGGCCGGCGTGAGGTAGGGCACCTCAAGCGTCAGCACCTGGTAGATGCCCTGCTTGAGCTCGGTCAGTGAGAGATTGGCAGACTCTTCACTGGCGTGGGCGGTTTTCAGGAACGCCATCCAGTTTGTGATCACCAGCCAGACGTTGAGTGACATGGCCGAGCGCAATTCCTCCGATTGCGGCTCAATAATGCCGGCTTCAGCCATCTTCTCGAAAATCAGGCTGATGGCATCCAGGCAGCGATTGGTGAATTCACGGTAGTCCCGCCGCAGTCGCTGGTCACCGTCCAGCAGATGCTCCAGGTCACGATGGAAGAACCGGTAACTCCAGAGCCCGTCAAACACCGATTCCAGGTAGAACATCATGTCGTCCAGGGTCAGCGGCCGGTCCTCGGGAATATCCAGGTAATAATCCACCAGTTTTTCGTATTCCAGGAAGATCTCGTAAATGATGTCCGACTTGTTGCGGAAGTGGTAATAGAGGTTGCCCGGGGAGATGGCCAGGTACGCGGCGATGTGATTGGTGGTGACGTTTCGTTCACCCCTCTCGTTGAACAGCTCCAGACTGGAGAGCAGGATCTTGTCTCTGGTTTTCATAGGTTCAGTTAGCTTTATTGTTGTGTGACCGGCGGATGGCCTGATCCGCCATTCGGCTTTCCTTGACTCCCTAGAGTATATACTCTAATAATACCCTCAAGCGCAAATTGAGCACTTTTTCGCCACCATACAACAACAGGGCATCCGGTATGCATCGGCAGCCCGAGGGGAGAAGACCATGGGAGCCAGCGTCGTCCAGCTTACCGAAAGCAAAAAGCAGATCCAGCATACGCATCGCGTCTTCGAGAACCAGAAGAAAGCATTCAGAAACAACCCGATGCCATCATCGACCGAACGCCAGGAAAACCTGAAACGGCTAAAGCGGGCGCTGTTGAGCAATCAGGACAAGCTGACCGACGCGATCGACCGGGATTTCAGCTGTCGCTCCAGGGACGAATCGCTGATTGCCGAAATCATGCCGTCCATCCAGGGCATCAACTACACCCTGAAGAACCTCGGCGGCTGGATGAAACCGTCCAAACGCCACGTATCCGTACTGTTCCAGCCCGCCAGCAACAAGGTGCATTACCAGCCCAAGGGTGTGGTCGGCGTTATTGTGCCCTGGAACTACCCGTTGTATCTGGCCGTTGGCCCCCTCGTTGCCTCGCTGGCAGCAGGTAACCGTACCATGATCAAGATGTCGGAGTTCACTCCGCACACGTCTGCCCTGTTCAAGGAAATCATTGAATCCACGTTCCCCGAGGACCTGGTATCCGTGATCACCGGTGAAGCGGACGTTGCCGCGGATTTTTCCAGTCGTCCTTTTGATCACCTGCTGTTCACCGGCTCCACGTCGGTCGGCAAACTGGTGATGCGGGCGGCGTCAGAGAACCTGACCCCGGTCACCCTGGAGCTGGGCGGCAAATCCCCCGCTATTGTCTCCTTCGATGTTCCCCTGGAAGACGCCGCTCAGCGGATCGCGTTCGGCAAGGCATTCAACGCCGGTCAGACCTGCGTGGCGCCAGACTATGTACTCTGCCCGGCGGACCGCGTCCAGGCGTTTGTGGATGAGTTCCGCGCCCGCTTTGCCGATATGTACCCGAGCCTGCGGGACAACGACGACTACACCGCTATTATCAATGAGCGGCAGTTCCAGCGGCTGCAGGAATACCTGGACGATGCGCGGGAGAAAGGCGCAGAGATCATCGAGCTGAATCCGGCGCGGGAGAACCTCAAGGACGGCACCCGCAAGATGCCCCTGACCCTGGTGCTGAAGACCACACCGGAGATGAAGGTCATGCAGGACGAGATCTTCGGGCCGATCCTGCCCATCGTCAGTTATGGTGGCCTTGAGGAAGCGATTCACTACATCAACGATCGTCCGCGCCCGCTGGCGCTGTACTTCTTCGGCTACGACCGTTCCATGCAACAGCAGGTGGTGGACCACACCCTCTCCGGGGGCATGTGCATCAATGACGCCCTCATGCACGTGGCTCAGGATGACCTGCCTTTCGGCGGCATTGGCGATTCCGGCATGGGGCACTATCACGGCAAGGAAGGCTTCCTGACGCTGTCCCATCACCGGGCCATTTTCAGCAAGCAGAAATTCAACAGCGGCAAATACGTCTATGCGCCTCACGGCACCACTGCCCACAAGATGATCTACAAGCTGTTCATTCGCTGATCCGGCGACCAGCCTGGCAAGCTCAAAGGCTGACAAGACAGTGAGTGCCCGGGTATCCTATGGGCTTCTGAACCGAGGAGCAGCGCATGCCTAAAGTTATTTACCCAGGCACCTTTGACCCCATCACCAATGGCCACACCGACCTGATTGAACGGGCTGGTCGCATGTTCGACGAGATCGTCGTTGCGATCGCCTACAATCCGAAGAAGCAGCCACTGCTGGATCTGGACGAGCGCTGCGAACTGGTCAGGAAAGCCACCGCCCATATCCCGAATGTGAGCGTCACCGGTTTCAGTAACCTGCTGGCAGATTTTGTCCGGGAACAGAACGCCACCGTGATCCTCAGGGGGCTGCGCGCAGTGTCTGACTTCGAGTACGAGTTCCAGCTGGCAGACATGAACCGTCGGCTGGCCCCGGAAGTGGAAAGCGTCTTCCTGACCCCCGCGAACCACCTGTCCTACATCTCATCCACCCTGATCCGTGAGATTGCATCACTCGGCGGAGATGTCTCGGAATTTGTTGATCCAGCCGTCGAGGCCGCGATGAAACAGAAGTTCAGTCAATCCTGAGGTAACGCCCGATGGCCCTGATGATTACCGACGCGTGCATCAACTGCGACGTTTGTGAGCCTGAATGCCCGAACGACGCCATCGCTCCGGGTGACGAGATCTACGTGATTGACCCGGACAAGTGCACCGAATGCGTCGGCCACTATGATGAGCCCCAGTGCCAGCAGGTCTGCCCGGTGGATTGTATTCCGCTGGATCCGGAACGGCAGGAATCAGAAAGTCAGTTAATGGAAAAGTACCAGCGCCTGACCGCAGGCTGAGCCCCCTGGGCTCATCACGGTGCGCCGGGGCGGCGCACCGTGTTCCCAACTCAGAACAACGGCGGCAAGGGTATCGCGGTGCCGTTCACATCCAGGGCCAGGTCTTTCAGCTCTGCAGACATCGCAAGACGGTCGCCATTGCGCGTCATCATGCCGTCCTTGATCAGCGGGGCCAGCTGCATCATCAATTCAGGATGATTCTCCGCCAGCGCCACCGGCAGGCTCAGCTTCATTTGCCCCGTCAGCCGCTGCATCACCATCAGCATCTGTGAGCGCTCCTGATCCGACAGAGTCGGGTGTCTGACCATCAGCTCCCCGTTAACCTCGCCTTCCGGCGTCACCAGACTGATGTTCGGGAAGCCGAAGCTGAAGCCCTCGGCCGCCAGATCCAGCAGAGCACCACTGATACG
Source organism: Marinobacter alkalisoli (assembly GCF_045449855.1). Classification (NCBI taxonomy): domain Bacteria; kingdom Pseudomonadati; phylum Pseudomonadota; class Gammaproteobacteria; order Pseudomonadales; family Marinobacteraceae; genus Marinobacter; species Marinobacter alkalisoli. The sequence goes on from NZ_JBJJLC010000053.1 coordinate 50,143, forward strand.
ACTCATGCTGGCCATTTGTTGCTCGAAGGCGGCAGGCGACCCGGGCTGGTTGTCCAGGGCTGCGACCTGAAGATCCGTCAGGGCGCCGGTCAGCTCACTCCAGCTGTCCACATCCAGCCCATCCATCACAAACTCCACCCGCTGGGGCCCGAAACTGTCACCCTCCGAGGTGACCGAGTCCAGGGTTACCACGGTTTCGGAGTTCACACTGCGGTCGTTGTCGACAGGCCAGGTCTTGCTGGTCATCCTGAAGTCGTCCATGCGCAGGGGCGCCTGGCCAGCGGAAGTCAACTCAACGGACGCCAGGGTCGCCACCCCTTCCCCTGTCCATACCTCGCCACGCAGGTAATCCAGGGTCTGTTCAAGCCGGAACTCCCCCAGGGTGACCCGCAGGTCCCGGGTATCCAGCACCATCCCCGGCCATACCATCATGATATCGGCCCCGGAACCGCCGCCACTGATATCCGCCCGACCAAAACCTCCGGATACGTTCAGTGATTCCCCGGTATCGTCGTTGGTGACCGAGATCGCGGGAACCGTCAGTTCAACGATGGCCGTCCCCCACAGGCGGGTCTCCAGGGTCAGACGCGGCTTTTCCTCCGGGAAAAGCTCGGCGGCCTCCTCCGGCAGGTCGGAAAGCGGGGAGAAATCCAGCAGGCTTCCGGTCACCCCGTGTGAAACCTTCGCCTTGTAATCAATCCGGTGAACGTCGTTGCTGGCGGGATCCTCGAATGTCAGCGTGCCCTCAAAACGGCCGCCGAGATAACCGCGATCATAATCCCGTGTTTCAAGCCGGAAGAACGGCTGCGCCGCGTTAACCTCAGCCGTCACATCCCGCCATTGTTGCTCGGTCAGCCAGCCCACACCCCAGGGAGCCACCGCACCAACGACCAGAACCACCCCACCCACAATCATCCATGTCTTTTTCAATGTTTTCTCCGTAACAAACTGCTGATTATTGTCCGGTCAGACGCTCCAGCAACACCAGCTGGGATGCCAGTCGGTCCTCCCCTTCCGCCGGTTGATTCTGTAGGTAACTGCCATCCGGCTGCAAGACCCAGGCCTGACAGTTATCCGCCAGATAGGTATCGAGATCCTCCCGCACCCGGGCAACCAGGCTGGGATCTTCAATGGGAAACGCAGTCTCCACGCGGCTTAACAGGTTGCGTTCCATGCCATCAGCACTGGAACAATAGACATCCGGACGCCCATTATTGCCGAAGTAATAAACCCGGGTATGTTCCAGGAAACGACCAATAATGGACCGTACCCGGATATTCTCGGACAGCCCGGGCACTTCCGGCCGCAGGCAGCAGATACCACGAAGAATCAGGTCAATCTTCACACCGGCCTGGGACGCCCGGTACAGCGCCTTGATCAATTGGGGTTCGGTCAGGGCGTTGAATTTCAGAATGATCCGCCCTTTCTGGCCATGGCCAGCCTCCCGGTCGATCAGGCTCAGCAACTGGCTGTGTAGCGTAAACGGTGCATGGAACAGTTTCTTGATCTTCAACGCCTTGCCCATGCCGGTAAGCTGCTGGAACAGCTTGTTGACATCATCACCGATGGATTCATCGCAGGTCATGAAGCTGTAATCGGTGTACAACCGGGCATTACCGGCGTGATAGTTGCCGGTCCCCAGGTGCACATAGCGCCGTAACCGGCCCTCTTCCCGCCTCACGATCAGGATCATCTTGGCGTGGGTTTTATAGCCAACCACCCCATACACCACAATCACCCCGGCTTCCTGCAGGCGACTGGCCAGCTCCAGGTTTTCCGCCTCGCTGAAGCGGGCCCGCAACTCAATCACCGCGGTGACCTCTTTTCCGCGCCGGGCGGCATCCGCCAGCGCTTCCACGATTTCGGAGTCAGCCCCGGTGCGGTACAGGGTCTGACGAATGGCCAACACCTGGGGGTCCTTGGCCGCCTGCCGCAACAGGTCAATCACCGGGCTGAAATTATGATAGGGGTGCAACAGCAGGATCGGACGCTTGCGAATGGCGTCGAACATGGATTCCTTGCTGCGAATCTGTCGCGGAATGGACGGCGAAAATCCGGAATAGGTCAGATCCTGTCGATCCACGAGCCCCCCTACCGCCATCAGGCGAGTCAGGTTGACCGGACCATGAACCTGATAGAGGTCACGTTCGGTGAGCTTGAATTCCTGCAACAGAAAGTGGACCAGTTCCTCCGGACAGTTATCGGCCACCTCCAGGCGCACGCCGTCACCAAAGCGGCGACTGAGCAGTTCACCACGCAAGGCCGAGGCGAGGTCTTCCAGATCGTCCTCCAGCTCCAGGTCGGCGTTGCGGGTCAGGCGGAACTGATAGCAGCCTTTGACCTCCATGCCGGGGAACAGCTCATCGGCGTGGGCGTGAATCATTGAGGACAGGAACACCAGGTTGTCGCCGCCATTGCACACATCATCCGGCAGGCGCACCAGCCGGGGCAGGGATCGTGGCGCCGGCACGATCGCCATGCCGGTTTCGCGACCGAAGGCGTCCTTGCCGTCCAGTTCGACAATGAAGTTCAGGCTCTTGTTGACCAGTCGCGGAAAAGGATGGGAGGGGTCAAGGCCGATCGGGCTGACCACCGGCAGGATCTCCTCCTCAAAATAGCGGCGCACCCATTCCGCCTGGGCCGGGGTCCATTCCCGACGCCGGACAAAATGGATATTCTCCTGCTCCATCTCCGGAATCAGCACGTTATTGAGAATGTCGTACTGCTCACGAATATATTCATGGGCCACGCGGCTGATTTCAGCCAGGGCCTGCTCGGGCATCATGCCATCGGAACCGATGGTTTCCCGGCCGTATTTCATCTGCTGGCGAAGGCCGGCAACACGAATCTCGAAGAATTCGTCCATGTTGCTGCTGAAAATGCAGCAGTAAATCAGGCGGTTGATCAGCGGGTGAGTGGTGTCCAGGGCCTGCTTCAGCACCCGGTAATTGAACTGTAACTGGCTGAGCTCTCGGTTAAAGAAGTTCTCGCTGGCGCCCAGGTCAACTTCCTGACCGACACTCGGCACTTCAACGGGGGCGGGAACGCTCTGCTCTTCCACCTCGCTCTCCACCACATTCCGTTCTCTGACAGATTCACTACTCATGACTCACTGATTCCAGTTTTAGGGGTTCCGGCAAAGCGCCTGATTTGCCCGAACCTGACATTATTCCGTTAGCCTTGTGTGCCGGAATGCCGGAGCAGGCGCGCGGCCCTGACCGCAAAATACGTCAGGATGGCATCGGCGCCGGCACGACGCATGGCCGTCAGGCTCTCCATCATCACCGCATCGCCATCCAGCCAGCCATTTTCAGCGGCCGCCATATGCATGGCGTACTCGCCGCTGACCTGGTACACAAACGTCGGCACCCGCAATTCGTGTTTGACGCGATGAACAATATCCAGGTAAGGCATGCCTGGCTTGATCATCACCATGTCCGCGCCTTCCGCCAGATCCATCGAGACTTCCTGCAGTGCCTCGTCGCTGTTGGCCGGATCCATCTGATAAGTCGCCTTGTCGCCCTTACCAAGATTGCCCGCCGACCCGACCGCATCCCGGAATGGACCGTAATAGGCAGAGGCATACTTGGCAGAATAGGCCAGAATGCGAGTATTCACATAACCCGCCGATTCCAGGGCACCCCGGATAGCCGCCACGCGACCGTCCATCATATCCGAAGGCGCCACAATATCCGCCCCCGCGTCGGCATGGGACAGCGCCTGATTGACCAGTGCTTCGATGGTCACGTCGTTGAGCACATAACCGTCATTATCGACGATGCCGTCCTGGCCGTGGGTGGTGAACGGGTCCAGCGCCACATCGGTGATCACCCCCAATTCCGGGCGCGCCTTCTTCAACGCCCGCACCGCCCGCTGGGCAAGACCGTCGGAGTTCCATGCACCGGAACCTGATGTGTTCTTGTGCTCGGCGGGTACCACCGGGAACAGCGCCACGGCAGGAATGCCGAGTTCAACCAGCTCGGCGGCCTGCTCCACCAGAAGATCAATACTCAGGCGTTCAACCCCCGGCATCGAAGGCACCGGCTCCCTCTGACCTTCGCCCTCCAGAATGAACACCGGATAGATCAGGTTATCAACACTGAGCTGATGTTCCCGCACCAGACGGCGGGAAAAATCATTAGCCCGGTTACGACGCAGGCGAGTAGCAGGGAATACACGACTTGGTGAACGCACGAAGCACCTCCTGGGTGGCGAGTAGAACACAAACCAGAAACCGACCGGACTGTCCGGTCGATCGGTTCCCTCATCATACACGCCCTGGCTGCCATGGGGCAGGCTCCGGTCGGGCCCCATTGACCGCTTGCCGGGCAAGCTTAACAACGGGGTGTGACAGTGGGGTTACCGCTGGGAATCCAGTGCCTGCGCCCGTTTTCGCTCCGGCCCGCTGAAGTACCTGTTGCGCAGATCCTCCATGGCGGCTTCCCGCTCAGGACCGGCCAGCCCCGCACTCTCCAGTTCATGACGTTCCTGACTGTAGGCCTGCCAGCGCTGGTCCCAATCCTCCTGACGCGCCTCCACTTCCGCCAGCCGTTGCGAGATTTCGGCGCCAAACGCGTCCTCACGCCAAACCTTCAGGGCATCGGGATCCCCGGCCAGCTCCTGCCGCGCCTGCTCATACTCCGCGAAACGCCGGGTTTCCTCGCGGGCACGACGCACAGGTGCGGGCAAGTCCTGTTCAGCCGCCGCGACGGCCCGTGACCGCTGTTCATCCGTCAGTGACTCGTCGCCGTTAATGCGGCGCTGCTCCAGCTGAAAGCGGTCCACCGCCTCCTCATGGGCAAAGAACGCCTCGGTGGTGCCAGCATCCAGCCACGTCCTTCGCAGGGCGTGGATCTCCTGCATGCGGCGCCTGGTGTCCAACAGATTGTCCGCAACGTCCTGACCGTAGGATGACTCCAGGTCGCCCAGCGCCAGCTTGTAATCCAGGTAGTTCCCCAGGATATTCAGGGCCTCGGAGCGAGCCGGCTCATCCAGTGCGGCCAACTCGCGCTCAATTCGCGCCACCAGCTGCCGCAGGGGTTCCTCCCCCAGGGCCGAAAGGTAGTACTCAAACAGCTGACGTAATGACGATGTCGGGATCAGGTTACCGTTGCTGTCAACCCGGGCCCACCCCGCAGGGGGCGATGTCCCGCTCAGCGATGCCGGCAACGTATCGGGCAACACCACGGTGCTCCGCTGCCCGACCCAGCGGGACGGTTGGCTGTTGGTGTCCGCGGCCGGTGCCGAACCCGCAGGCGCGGAATCCGGCTGATGGCTGTCCGGCCGGGTCTGCCCGGAATCGATTCCGGCATCGGCAAGTAGAAGCACAATAACGACCATGGCTGCTATGATCACCAGCAAAGCCGTTGCCAGCCACGATAGGACTCTCATAATGTAGGGGTTCTTGTTGGAGTTATGGACCAGCCATCTACCCACACGGCTGATAACGAAAGGGCCCAGAATAGACCAATGATTGAAGACACGCTGAGACAGCGTTCAAAAACAGACCCACAGCCGGTGACTGTGGGCCTGTCGCATCAGAGGGATCGGTTATTGAAGCCGATATCCACCTTGCGGGAAGGATCGGAGCGGAACAATGTGTCCACTTCCTGGATTTGCCCGCCCTGGTTCAGGAAAGCCTCAATATCCGCCTGTAACTGTGCACGCACCCGGGCCCGACCAGCGACGGAGTGGTTGTCTTCACTGCCACTGTTCCAGCCTCCGGATTGCTCCAGGTTGCTTTCGTCGAATTCACTCATGGCCTCATTCCCCATCAACGAAAACAAAACATCGAGCGCACCTGACCCGACTTGGGGGGGGTCGCTCCGCCTCGGCAACATCCGCCCTGGCGGTATGCCTTGGCGTCTTTATAATCTGCTTTTTCAGACAACGCCATTTACAGGCAAAGACTTTTTTGTAATTTTTTGTAATCAATTGCAACTGATTGATTTTAAGTAATAAAGAAAACTACAACCGACTCTTACTTGGTTGACACAAGAAATGAATAATGATTCACTACTTAAGAGGAGCCAGCATGGCCTACCGGGAAACGGAGAAGATGCGCAAACGTAAGGCGGAGGCTCGCCAGCGCATCGTCAGTTGCGCCTACCAATGCGTGGCGGAAAGCGGCTTTCGCAGCGCCAGAGTCACACACATTGCCGCTCTGGCAGAAGTTGCGACAGGAACAATCTATCGCCATTTTGAGTCGAAAGAAGATCTGTTTGCAGAAATTTTCCGGCTGGCAACCCAAAGGGAAGTCGACAAGGTCGCGGAAGCACTGTCCACCCACGGGGATGCCACCGTGCGGCTTGAAGCGGCGCTGCGTCAGTTTGCCGAACGCGCCTTGCGAGGACCGGTCATGGCCTGGTCACTGATTGCCGAACCGGTCGACCCGAAAGTTGAGGAAGAAAGACTGGCCTACCGGCAGGCCTACGCCGAGCTGTTCGAAAAGGCCATCAGAGAAGGTATTGAAGAGGGATGCATTCCCGAGCAGGACGCACGCCAGAGCAGCACATGCCTGGTAGGCGCTATCGCCGAAAGCCTGGTAGGACCCTTGTCCCCGGCCCAGGCAGATAGTCAAACGGAACCGAGAAACGACAACAAAGACCCACTGGTCAACTCCATCCTACGTTTTTGCTTGCAGGGGCTGACCGGTACCAGGAGGTAACATGAACGCCCGTCAGCCTGCACCACCTATCACCGGCTCAACCGAGCCGGAAGATCGCTATCTGGCTGAGACCCATGACGTGGTCAACCAGCCCCCTGCCCTGGAAGACTACAACCTGTTCGACCAGGACACGGCGCTCAGGGAAGCGGTGGAACGCGAAGGTGGCAGCGCAGCCGCTGACGACCTCCAGGCCTTTGGTGCGCTGGCCGGCAGGCGGGAAATTATTGAACTGGGCTTCCGCGCCAACGAAAACAAACCGGTATTCAATACCCACGACCGCTTTGGCCACCGTATTGACCAGGTGGATTTCCACCCGGCTTATCACCAGTTGATGTCCATTGCCATGGAGCACGGCCTGCACAGCAGCCCCTGGACCAACCCTGGCCAGGGTGCCCATGTTGCGCGGGCAGCCAAATACTACATGCACTCCCAGGTGGAAGCGGCACACTGCTGCCCCATCACCATGACCTTTGCGGCTATTCCGTCCATCCGCAAGCAGCCGGAACTGGCAGCCCTCTGGGAAGACCGGATCCTCGCCAACCAGTACGACCCCCGCAACCTGCCCGATGGCCAGAAACAGTCGGTGACCATCGGCATGGCCATGACCGAAAAACAGGGCGGCAGCGATGTCCGCGCCAACAGCACACGCGCCTACCCGGTGGGCACCGAAGGCCCGGGACAGGCCTACGAACTGGTCGGCCACAAATGGTTTGTCTCAGCCCCCATGTGCGACGCCTTCCTGGTACTCGCCCAGACCACCAGCGGACTGTCCTGCTTCCTGATGCCGCGCTGGCACCCGGACGGCAGCAAGAACCCCTGGCAAATCCAGCGCCTGAAGAACAAGATGGGCAACGTCGCCAACGCCTCCAGCGAAGCGGAACTGCGCGGTGCCCTGGCCTGGATGGTCGGCGAAGAAGGCCGCGGCGTACCCACCATCATCGAAATGGTGGCCATGACCCGCTTCGACTGCATGATCGGCAGCTCCGCCGGCATGCGCCAGGCCGTGGCCCAGGCCTCCCACCACTGCCGCCACCGCAGCGCCTTCGGCCATCGCCTCAGCGAACAACCGCTGATGCAGAACGTGCTGGCAGACCTGGCACTGGAGAGCGAAGCGGCCATGGCTTACACCCTGCGCATCGCCCGCGCCCTCGACAACCAGCACCTGGAACACGAACGCCTGCTGGCACGACTGGCCACACCGGTCGGCAAATACTGGATCTGCAAACGCACCCCGAATCACGCCTACGAAGCCATGGAATGCATCGGCGGCAGCGGCGTCATGGAAGACTGCATCATGCCGCGCCTGCTGCGGGAGTCACCGGTCAACGCCATCTGGGAAGGCAGCGGCAACGTCCAGTGCCTCGACACCCTGCGCGCCCTGCAAAAAGAACCGGAAACCCTCGACGCGTTCTTCCACGAAGTCGTCGAAGCGAAAGGCACCGACGCCCGCTTCGACCGCTTCGTTGCTCAACTGCAAAACGACTTCAAAGACACCAGCGACGTCCAGTACCGCGCCCGCAATCTGGTCGACCGCCTGGCCCTGGCCATGCAGGCCAGCCTGCTACTACGCGGCTCCGACCCGGCAGTCGCCGACGCCTTCTGCGCCTCCCGCCTGCAATCCGGCGGCGGCCTCAACTACGGCAACTTACCATCCGGCACCGACGCAGCGGCCATTATCAAACGGGCAACACCTGTAGTAGGCTAAATTTGAGGATCGCCAGATTACCGCGGCGGTCGATTTAGCGGACTACACTTGAACCGTTGGCGAACCGGCGGGGGATGGCTTTCCAAAACTGTGCGGAGCCATGGATGGCGGAGCCCAAGCGCCACATGGATGTGCCGAAGGAGCGTGTTTTGGAAAGCCATCCCCCGCCGGTTCCTGCACCAAAGTCGAAACACATATGTCTGAAGCACTTAGAAAACTGCTCAACCAATCTGGCCCGACACCGGTGATCACCCCCCACGTGGGCGTACTCACCCTGCACTTCCAGCTCTATGGCTGCGAAGACCTCAAGGCCAAGCGCAAGGCATTCACCGCCCTGAAAGCCGTCTGGGGCCGCGAACCCGACCTGGCCGTCGCCGAAACCGCCGACCAGGACGCCCTGGACTGCGCCACCTGGACCATCGCCGCCCTGGGCAGCTCAACCCAGCAAATTACCCAGCGCCTCGACCAGGTGGAAAAAGCCATCCAGGATCGGATAGATGCTGCCATACTGGACGTACACCGGGAAATTCTCTGAAACACCCATTCAGGCCTGTGTGGCACAAGAATTCACCAGGCCGTATACTACGCTCCCTCTCAGAGTCAGTCAGAGGCTCAGAGGCCAGAAGGGAAGCCAGAGCGCCCGGGCGACACCGGGCAAGACGAATTTCCAATGTCGGAAGCACATGTCCGACTGTATCCGCCAGGCATCCGGAACCGGCCTGCGGATGACCACCGATTGATAGTGTGTGGCGCGCGTATGACCGGAAAGAAAAAATCCGCCCAGGCCTCGGTTGAGGCAATGTACCGTGTATTCACAGTGCCCGAAGCACCGGAATCCACCCTGAGCCGGATCGACCAGAACATTTCCCGCAATCTTGCAGGTTTCCTGCAGGAACATATTGTGGCCGTGGAACGGGACCTGTCCGAAGTCGAAAAAGACTTCTCGGACTACGCCATCCCGGAAAAGCCCGTGTTCGTCTCCGAACAGGCCCAGTTCCTGCTGGACAAGCTGGTGGCGAACTCCGTTCATACCGCCTCTCCCAGCTTTATCGGCCACATGACATCGGCACTGCCCTACTTCATGCTGCCGCTGTCCAAGATCATGATTGCCCTGAACCAGAATCTGGTAAAAACCGAAACCTCCAAGGCGTTTACCCCCATGGAGCGCCAGGTGCTGGGCATGATTCACCGCCTGGTGTACGAGCAGGACGGCGCTTTCTACCGCAAGTGGATGCACGACCCCCGCTTTGCCCTCGGCGCCATGTGTTCCGGCGGCACCGTCGCCAACCTGACGGCTCTCTGGGTCGCCCGCAACCGCGCGTTCCCGGCCGAAGGCAGTTTCCGCGGCATCCACCAGGAAGGCCTGTTCCGCGCCCTTCGCTACTACGGCTATGAAGGCGCAGCCATACTGGTGTCCCGTCGCGGCCATTACTCGCTGCGCAAAGCCGCCGACGTGCTCGGCCTGGGCCGTGACTTCCTGATCCCGGTGGACACCGACGACGACAACCGCATCCAGACCGACGCCCTGCGGGACAAATGCCTGGAACTGCAGAAACAGAAAATCAAGATCATGGCCATCTGCGGCATCGCCGGCACCACCGAAACCGGCAACGTCGACCCACTGGACGCCATGGCTGACACTGCCCGGGAATTCGGCGCCCACTTCCACGTGGACGCCGCCTGGGGCGGCCCCACACTGTTCTCCCGCACCTACCGCTCCCTGCTGCGCGGTATCGAACAGGCCGACTCTGTCACCTTCGATGCCCACAAACAGCTCTACGTCCCCATGGGCGTGGGGCTGGTGGTATTCCGCGACCCGAGCCTGGCCAGTGCCGTGGAACATCACGCCCAATACATTATCCGTAAGGGCTCCCGGGACCTGGGCAGCACCACCCTTGAGGGCTCACGCCCGGGCATGTCCATGCTGATCCACTCCGGCCTGAAAATCCTCGCACGGGAAGGCTACGAGATCCTGATCGACCAGGGCATCGACAAGGCCCAGACCTTTGCCGACCTGATCAACGCCCAACCGGATTTCGAGCTGATCACCAAACCGGAACTGAACATCCTGACCTATCGCTACTGCCCGGAGGATGTACAGCAGGCGCTGGCCCTGGCGGATGAATTGCAGGCGGAAAAACTGAACGCCTGCCTCAACCGCGTCACCAAGTTCGTCCAGAAAACCCAACGGGAGCGAGGCAAGGCGTTTGTCTCCCGGACCCGGCTGGAGCCGGCCCGTTATTACCATTTCCCCTGCATCGTGTTCCGGGTAGTGTTGGCCAACCCGTTAACCACCCGGGAGATCCTGGAAGATATTCTGGCGGAGCAGCGGGAATTGGCGATCACTGAGGAAGGTATTCAGGACGAGATCAATATTCTGCATCAGATGGCCAATGCCGTACTCAAACAGCATCAGCCGGATGCGCGGCAGGCCTGATTTTTCAGGTTTTGCACTGAGCGAGGGGCGGGAACGCGTTTCCAAAACCGTGCGGAGCCATGGATGGCGGAGCCGAGCGTACATGGATGTATTCACAGCGTGTTTTGGAAACGCGTTCCCGCCCCTTGCGGGGTCTAGCTCAAACTCCAGACTTAATACAGCGCCTCTTCGTCATCCAGCACTTCGTGCAGGATATCCAGGAACATGTGATCCGCCTCGCTCCAGTTCTCGGGGATACGGATCGTAGTGTTGGCGCTGATTTCCCTGGCAATCACCTCATTGGCCTTCGGCTCATTACGGTGTTTGCGGGCAATTTCCACGGATTTGACCGCAATGGTCGGATCGCTCAGTACCTTCTTGATGAACACTCGCAGCTCATCAATCATGCGGGCCTGACGGCTTTCGGCAGACGAACTCATCATTTACTCCCGGATAGTTTGACGTTCAGGGGACAGCCCTCAACATACAATAAATAGTATGGCTAATTCGGCGGACTGCAACCAGCCCGCGAATGATTCTGCCCGCTTCACCAACGAAGCGGGCAGAGGCAGGCATTACATCAGCAGGCCGCGCAGGGTGAAGAACAACATGGCGGCCATGAAGGCGGATGCCGGCACGGTGATGATCCACGCGGCCACGATGCGGGTCAGGTGGGAGCGTTTGACCATTTCCTCGCGGTAGATTTTCTTCAGCCGCTTGCGCTCGCCCTTGGACAGCGGCACCTGCTTTTTCTTCTTGGCCTCTTTGAGCAGGTTCTCCATCTCCTCGACAGAGGCATTGCGGAAGTCATCAAGGAACGGGCGCAGTCGCTCCTGCTCGGCTTTGTCATGGTGCTCCATGATCTTGTGAAGCTGGGTCGCGTAGTTGGACTTCAGGTATTCCCGCAGGAAGCCCACGCCGAACACGCCACCAATCGCGATGTGGGTGGAGCTGACCGGCAGGCCCAGCTGGGAGGCAATGATAACGGTCAGGGCGGCAGACAGGGCGATACAGAAAGCCCGGGTCTTGTCGAGCTCGGTGATTTCGCTGCCGACGGTCTTGATCAGGCGTGGGCCAAACAGCATCAGGCCCACTGAAAGCCCCAACGCACCCACCAGCATGACCCACAACGGAATGGCGGCGGCCGTGACCACAGCGCCCGCGGACAGGGCATCATTGATGGCGGCCAGGGGGCCGATGGCGTTGGCCACGTCGTTAGCGCCGTGGGCGAAGCTCAGCAGGGCAGCGGCGAAAATCAGTGGCCAGGTAAACAGGGTGTTCACACCGGCGGCGCTGTTTTCCATGGTGGCCGCGCGACGGCCAACCGCGATCCGCATAATCACGAAGACCATTGCAGCCACTGCCAGGCCAACCAGCGAGGCGCCCAGGAAATCCACCTGGATGATTTTCTTGACGCCCTTGACCATCAGGTAGGTGCCAAACGCCCAGGCCATAATGGCCACCAGCCACGGCACGAAAGTCCGCGCCGCCGGAATCAGGTTCTGGCGATAGAGTACGGTCTTTTTGATGGCAAACAGGAACAGCGCCGCCAGCACACCGCCCATGACCGGGGAAATCACCCAGCTGGCAACGATCTTCGCCATCACCGACCAGTCAGCGATACCCCAGCCACCGGCGGCAATCCCCGCGCCCAGCACGCCGCCTACAATCGAGTGGGTGGTGGATACCGGCGCGCCCATCCAGGTTGCCAGATTCAGCCACAGGGCCCCCGCCAGCAGGGCAGCGGTCATCAGCCAGACGAAGGCGTTGACGTCTCCCAGGCGGTCAGCAGCGATAATACCGCCCTTGATGGTGGACACCACGTCACCACCGGCGATGATGGCGCCGCCGGCTTCGAATATGGCGGCAATCAGTACTGCTCCACCCAGGGAGAGCGCACCGGAACCAACCGCCGGGCCCACGTTGTTGGCGACATCGTTGGCGCCAATATTGATGGCCATGTAGCCACCGATAACGGCGGCTGCCATCAACAACATATTGTTGGGCATTCCACTGCTTAGCTGACCAACGATTAACCAGATGCCAAGCAGGAAAAATAAACTGAAACCGATGCGATAACGTTCGGTAGTAGGACTGGTGAGAAGGGTATCAAGAAAACCGCTTTTCGGGGCCATAACAAATCAGGTCTCGTGGATGCTGAATGAGTTGCAACGTATCGCGCCATCCCGGCCAGTCAGATCACGCCGTCCATAGGGTAGTCTACAATGCGCCGCAACTATAAATTTTTTGCCATGAAATTGAAACATGAGGCGACAATGCCAGGCATTGTGAAATGTCAGGAGAAATGGTGCCAATTCCCGTCAGGTTCACTCATAATCGTTGCTAAAAGCATCAAAATACATAAAAACAGCAATCTAGGCCTGAATGAAAGACCCGACCACTTCCAGCCACCAGGGCGTCGGAGAAACCGAGGACATCCGGATATCCCGGATTCTGACCTGGCTTTCTCTCATGGCCATCCTGTGCCTCACCGGCATCGGCGCCAAAGCCTGGTTCGCCAGCCACTACAATCACGCCATGGTCTTGTGGGCTTTTGCCGTTCCCCTTGCGGCAAACATGATCTGGTTCGCCCACACAGGCAACCGGACGATACAAAAGACCGGGTTGATTGCCACCGTCGGCCTGCTGTTTGCCTACCTCATCGCCTCCGGCGGTGAGAACAACACCGGCCCGTTATGGTTCTATGTCTTTCCACCCCTGCTGTTCTACCTGACCAATCTGAAAACAGGCACGGCCATTCTGTTATTCTGCTATCTGGTCGCCATCGTGGTCTTTCGGTTCCCGGAACTGCCCATGGTCAGCGCCGAATACTCCACGGATTTCAAGATCCGCTTCTTTGCCACCCTGACCTTCGAGTCCATCTTCTGTTTTGTGCTTGAAGCCAGCCGGCTGAAAGTCAGAAATGAGCTGATGGCGCTGGCCCGGGCCCATGAACACGCCGCCCGCACCGATGAGCTGACCAGCCTCGCCAACCGTCGGGAGATGCAGCATCGGCTGGACGCCGAATTTTCCCGCTACCAACGATCGGGGCATCATTTCTCCATTGCGCTGATCGACCTGGACCTGTTCAAGGGCATAAACGACCAATACGGCCACCACGCTGGAGACGAGACACTGAAAACCTTCTCCGCACTCACGCGCCGGATTATCCGCCAGTCCGATGTCGCTGCCCGCTGGGGCGGCGAGGAATTCCTGTTGTTGCTACCGGACACCTCCCTGCTGCAGGCCCTTGCACTGGCCGAACGCCTGCGCTCCGAGGTGGAAAACACCGACTTCATGTTCCACGGGCAACGACTTCCCGTCTCCATCAGTGCCGGGGTCTGCTCCATCGCCAAGGCCGGTTCGGTTGATGAGCTGCTGAAACAGGCGGATATTCACCTTTACAGCGCAAAAGAAGCTGGCCGCAATCAGATTGCCCCCCGGGTCCGGCCCCGTCAGGAAGAAGGTGGCAACCGTACTGCCATCGGACCTTGAGACTACGCCGGCCAGTCGCTATGATCATCCGCCAACGTGATCGGCGGCTATTCAGGGCCGCTCCCGACAGGAACAGGTTCAACCATGGCAGCAATTCGAATTCTCGTGGGCAGCGTGTACGGCGGTGCCCTGTTGACGGCAAGGGCCATCAGGGAGGGGCTGGAATCCGAGGGCCACACGGTCACCGTGTTGGAGAACCCGGCTCTCGATGACATCACCGGCAACGACGATGCCCTGCTGGTCTGCACCTCCACCACCGGCCAGGGTGAAGTTCCCCCTAACCTTCTGCCTTTTTATCTGTCCCTGCGGGAACAATTACCGCAACAGCCGGGCCGACCGTTCGGCGTCATCGTGCTGGGCGACAGCTCCTACGGAGAGACCTTCTGTGGCGCCGGCGAGTTGCTGGAGGAAGCCCTGTACGAAACCGCTGCCCGCAAAGTCGGTGAGACCTTGCGAATCGATGCACTGGAAACCACGGAACCGGAAATGGAAGCCCTGCCCTGGACTCGGAACTGGATCACTACCCTGTAATCTTGTGGCCTGAATCAGCAGCTGACCGGAAATATACCGCATGCGGTCTTGAGCGGTAACCGGGCGGAGGCCATACTGCAGGAAACAAACATAACAAGCTTGGTATTTTGTGCGCCATATTGCTCTGATCTTCGCCCTGATCGGCGGTTTTATCCTCATGGCCCCCGGCGCTCACGCGGATCCGTCGGCATCGTCCCGACTGCCACAGCCGTCGATTGCCTTCCTGAAGGCCCCGCCAGCAGAGAAAGATGCCGTGCCTGAACTCCTGGACCGGCCGGACTGGCAGCCGCTGGCGGAAGAGACGCCGAATTTCGGGTACGTGACTGACAATTACTGGTATCGGATGCCGCTGGAGAGCAGCCCTGACAATCAGGTGCTGGAAATCAGCTATCCGCAACTGGACTATGTCAGGTTTTATCTGCTGGCGGACGGAGAGGTCGTCCAGACCGTGGTCACCGGGGACCACCTGCCGTTCTCGGAAAGACCGCTCTATCACCCCAGCTTCCTGATTCCCTATACCGTCGAGCCCAACGTCGAGTACGAAATCCTGCTCTCGGTTAAAACCAGTGGCGCGCACCAGGTACCGATCCGGCTCTGGCAACAGAACGCCCTGTTCGATGCCCTGACCACGGAGGACCGGCTACACAGCCTCTATTACGGCATCCTGATCACCACCATTTTCTTTAATCTGTTTATCTTCCTGGCACTGCGCGAAGCCACTTACCTGTACTACGTGCTGTCGACATTCAGCTACCTGTTCCTGATGGCTACCCTGCGGGGGGTGACGTTCCAGGTCTTCTGGCCAGACAACCCGTGGCTGCAGAACCAGGTCATGCTGATGGTGGTGCCGGTCGCGGTACTGTTTGCGCTGCTGTTTGCGCGCTCGTTCCTTCGCCTGTGGGAAACCGCCCCCAGAACCGACCTGCTGCTCCAGTTTCTCAGCGGGGTCAGTCTGCTGGCGATCCTTGGCACCTTCGTGCTGGAGTTCAACACGTCCATCAAGTCCTCGGTGGCCCTGGCGCTGTCAGCGTTCCTGGTGCTGATCATCATTGGCCCGCTGCAGTGGATAAGGCGGAACCCCCAGGCGGGTTATTACACCATTGCCTGGGGGCTGTTGATCATTGGTACCATGCTGACCGCATCCAACAAGTACGGATTATTGCCAACCAATTGGCTGACCACCTACGGCATGCAGGTAGGCTCGGCCCTTGAAGCCATTCTGCTGACCATTGCCCTGGCGAAACGCTTGTACAACGAACGTGAAGACAGGCTCCACGCCCGGGAGGCGGAACTGAGGGCCATGGCCGCCCGACGCTCGGCGGAACTGCGGATGATGGATCAGGCACTCCACAACCCGCTGACCGGATTGCCCAATCGCACCTGCTTTGAAATGATGATTAATGATCTCATTGCCCGGGTACCGGATCAGCGATACGCCATCGCGGTGATTCACCTGAACAACCTCCAGTCCATCACCAAGACCCTGGGCCACCGCAATACCGATCGCCTCATTGAACTGGCTGCAACCCGGTATCACAGTGTTGTACGAGAGATTCCAGGCATACTGGCCATTGAGGAAACGGATCATCGCTCGGTTTATCTGGCCTCCCTGGAGCCCGCCACCTTCGGCTTTGTGGTGGATGCTGACCAGATCAGCGCCGCTCCTCGCGCCATTGTTCTCGGCCTTGAGGAACTGCGGGAGCCGATCGATTACCTTGGCATGCAGCTTCCGCTGGATCCGCAGATCGGCACGGCGATCTTCCCCGATCATGCCCAGGACACCAATTCCCTGATCCGCCGCGCTCACATTGCCCAGGACTCGGACGAGGCCCGCGATCGCGGGCTCGCTTACTATCAGCCGACAAGGGATTCCTACAGCGCGGACCGGCTGACACTGGTATCGGAACTCAGACAGGCCCTGCAGAACAATGAGCTTGCCCTGCACCTGCAGCCCAAGCTGTCCCTGGAGTCTCATACAGTCGTGGGGCTGGAAGCACTGATTCGCTGGCCACGACGGAAATCGCCCATTCGCGCGGACGAGATCATTGCCATCGCGGAGCAGACCGGCCTGATCAGGCCCCTTACCCGGTGGGTACTGGAACAGTCGCTGGCGCTGCGCACCCGGCTTCTGGATCGGGGCTGGCCACTGAGTGTTTCGGTCAACATTTCCCCTAACAACCTGAGGGAGCCGGACTTCCCGGACTTCGTACAGCGGCTGATGAACAGTCACCATCGCCACCGGGGCGCCATCACCCTGGAAGTGACCGAAACATCCATGATGCAGGACCCCGCCAACTCCCTGAAAGCCCTGAACTCGCTGCACTCGGCGGGCATTCCGGTGTCCATTGACGATTTTGGCTCCGGGTATTCGTCGCTGTCCTATATCAAACAACTGCCGGCCAGCGAGATCAAGATCGACCGTTCCCTGATCACCGATATCACCACCCAGCCGGGTGACCGGGTCATCGTGCAGACCACCATCGACATGTGCCATTCCCTGGGCTACAAGGTGGTGGCCGAAGGTGTGGAGGATGATGAAACCGCGGAATTGCTGAAGGCTATGGGCTGCGACATGATTCAGGGCTACTGGCTGACACCGCCCCTGCCCATCGATGAAATGCTGGTGTGGCTGTCGGGCCACACCACGTCCGGCGTCAGCCGCAAGCTTGGCTGACGGCGCCCCGGAGTATCCGGGTACCGGAAATGCTAGCGGCGGGCGCGCCTGCGGATCAGCGCTTCCTGAGTGGTGGAAGCCACCAGCCCACCCTGCTGATTGAAGAAGTTGCCACGATTGAAGCCACGGCCAGCGGACGCGCTCGGGCTGTCCTTGTCGTACAGTAACCACTCATCCATGCGGAAATCCCGGTGGAACCAGATGGCGTGGTCCAGGCTCGCTATCTGCATGTTCTTGCTCATGAACGTCACACCGTGGGGGTTCAGGGACGTGCCCAGGAACGAGAAGTCCGAGGCATAGGTCAGCAGGCAACGGTGCAGTACCGGGTCATCCGGCAGGCGGCCCTGGGTTTTGAACCAGCTTTGCTTATGGGGCGGGCGGGTTTCCGGCTTGAACGGGTTGACCGGATCCACCGGGCGGATTTCAATCGGCCGATCACGGGTCAGGCTATCCCGTAGCCGCTCAGGAACGTGGGGCGCCAGCATTTCCCCGTACTCCTGCTCCGACTTCAGGGTCTCCGGATCCGGCGCTTCGGGCATATCCAGCTGATGCTCGAAGCCTTCCTCCGCGACCTGGAACGATACCGAACCGGTCAGGATTTCCTTACCACCCTGACGGGCAATCACCCGCCGTACCGAAAAGCTGCCGCCGTCCCGCACCCGCTGGACCTCGTAGTCGATCGGCATGCTGTGATTACCGGGACGCAGGAAGTAGGCATGAAGAGAATGGGGGAGCCGGCCCTCGACCGTGCGACTGGCTGCCATCAACCCCTGACCCAGCACCTGGCCACCAAATACATTGGGGAAACCAAGGTCTTCGCTGTCGCCCTGAAAATGGTCATCCCCGATTGGTGAGAGATCCAGAAGATCCACCAGCTTTCTGGTTACTTCAAGCATGCCTACTCCTGTTGATTCGTTAGCTCACGAATGGGTTTCTACCCCAAGCGGGCCATTTTCGCAACAGGCTTAACCGTGAATCGGCGGCACTTCCTTGGACAGCGCCTGCTTCTCCACCGCGTAACTGCCGGTGACGGCGAAGCCCAACACAGTTCCATCCGCCGACTTGAACAGGGCCTTCACATTCGTGCCGTCCTGCTCAACCTCCCACTCACCGTCCGCATTCGATGGCGGCGGGCAGACAGACGTGGGGCAGCACGGTGTTTTGATCAGCACGGGCATGGTGCCGTAGGCCACTTCGGTTCGCTCGCTGGTCAAGGTCTTTGCCAGCGCCCGGGCACAGGCCATCAGCGGCAGAACGTAGAGCAACACATGGCCGTCCACTTCCGCGCAGTCCCCCAGGGCGTAGACATCCGGAGCGGAAGTCTCCAGCGCACGGTTCACCATGATCCCGCGGTTGATTTCAATACCGGCCGCCTGGGCCAGTTCGGTCCGCGGGCGCAGACCAACCGCCGAAATCACCAGATCCGCCTGCAGGGTCTCGCCATTGGCCAGGGTCAGCTTCACGCCATCGCCTTCACGGTCGATGCGGTCAACAACGGTTTCCAGGTGGAAACGCACACCTTGACTGGCCAGCTCCTCCCTCACCGCTTCAGCGGCCGGTTGTGGCAGCAGCCCCGGCATAAGCGTATCGGAAGGCGCAATGACATCCACTTCGTAGTCACCGTTACGCAGATCGTTGGCAAATTCACTGCCAATCAGGCCAGCCCCCATGATGGCGACGCGCTTCTTACCCGCGAGCGCTTCGCGGAAGGCGCGGTAATCCATCAGGTCATTGATGGAATACACCCGATCCTGACCATCACCGTCAATCGACAGGCGGATCACATCCGCGCCCCAGGCCAGCACCAGTTTGCTGTACCGGATGCGCTCATCGCCGATCACCAGTTCATGGGCTTCGGTATCGAGACCGGTGACCGTGGTGTAGGTCCGCAGGTCAAGGTTGAGCTGTTCGATCATTGCCTCGGACGTTGCCTGGGCCAGCTCGTCGGCTTCCTTACCCTTGGTAAATCCGGTAGACAGCATCGGCTTGGAATAACTGAAGCCGTCATCGGCCGTTACCATGACAATGGGGATTTCCTTGTTCTGCTTGCGGATTTCCCTGGCCAGTGAGTAACCCGACAGACCGGTACCCACGATAACGATAGGGGCTTCTGTAGTCATTCCTGTTCTCCGTCTCTATTGAACCTGTAATATGAGTGCTGGTGTTAACCAATCTCGATCATTTCAAAGTCTTCCTTGCCAACACCGCAATCCGGGCATACCCAGTCTTCCGGCACATCTTCCCACTTGGTGCCCGGTTCGATACCGTCTTCCGGCCAGCCCTCGGCTTCGTCATAGATCAGGCCACACACCACACACTGCCACTTCTTCATAATCTTTCTCCGCAATTACTGTCAGGGCGCAATGATAATTGTCAGACAATCATGCACGCAAGCTTTTGTAACAACTGTCCATTACTCATATCGGGCCACCATCATACCCACCCCTCCACAATTGACCAATGCCACTCAGGACAGTGACCCGGCGGTTTTTCTGCCAATAGCAACAAATACCCATGGCGCTGCAACCCGGTTGCCCCTCCCTTTGGCCCGACTCCTCCGGTATAATCGCCCGTTTTACGACAGGATCCGACCGCTATGACCGATACCGTCGCCGAAATGAAACAGGTAATGGACGAAGCCGATTGCCTGGTCAGTGAACAGCAGGTACAGGTTGCCATTCGCTCTCTTGCAGGCGACATCACCGACCGTCTGAAAGACAGTAATCCGCTGCTGCTCTGCGTGATGAACGGCGGACTTATACTGACCGGACAGCTGCTGCCGCTGCTGAAATTTCCGATTCAGGCGGAATACCTCCATGCCACCCGCTACCGACAGGAAACCACCGGCGGTATCCTGGAATGGAAGTTACGTCCGGAAGCGGACATGCAGGACCGCACCATCCTGATCGTGGACGATATCCTTGATGAGGGCACCACCCTGTGCGCCATCGCCGATTACTGCCTGGCCCATGGTGCGAAGGAAGTACTGACCGCCGTTCTGGTGGACAAGCAACACGACCGCAAGGCCCGCCCCGACCTGAAAGCCGACTTCACCGGCCTGGAAGTGGAAGACCGATTCCTGTTCGGCTTTGGCATGGACTACAAAGGCTACTGGCGCAACGCCCCCGGAATTTATGCCGTTAAAGGGCTTTAACCTCCAGGCAGGCGACCACACCGGACCGGCCCGGGCAGACGCCCTGGCCATTCCGCCCACCGACTGGTACCGATCCCTGGCCGCTGCCGGCCTCCGCAATCCCACGGTACACGGTCCGGTGCGTTACTGGCTCCAGGTGGAAGGATCACTGACGCGGGAACTGCAGTTGCGCTGCACCCGCTCATTCCACGTGGACGTCACCCGTGAGGGCTTTGCCCTGCCAACACGGGAAGAAGCCGGCACCCTGAACATCCCGGAACGCCAGCTCGCGTGGATCCGCGAAGTCCACCTGTGTGGCGACGGCGAACCCTGGGTACTGGCCCGCACCATCATTCCCCTGGCCACCCTGCAGGGTGCGGGACGCCGTCTTCGCCACCTGGGCCGCAAACCCCTTGGCGCCTGGCTGTTCAGCAATACCCACTGGCAGCGGGGCCCGTTCGAATCCGGCATCTGCCACACCAGCCATCCGGCACAGCCCCCGGTCGCGCGACGCTCCCGTTTCTACAGCGGCGACAGGGCCTTGCTGGTGGGTGAGTACTTCCTGCCACGGTTCTGCCACTAAACCCGGCCTTTAACCACCCGCTACCCACTGGCTATAATTCACGCTTGAATCCAAGCCAGACACACCAACCCGGACCACGCCCTATGCTGCTGAATGCCATGCCCGACCACATCCAGAGCCGCCTGGCGGATTACGCCAGACTGCTGCGCCTGGACCGCCCCATCGGCAGCCTGCTCCTGCTCTGGCCCACCTATTGGGCCCTGTGGCTGGCCGCCGAGGGCGCGCCCGACATCGGCAACCTCATCATCTTTACCCTGGGCGTGTTCCTGATGCGCGCCGCCGGCTGCGCCATCAACGACTTCGCCGACCGCAAGGTCGACCGCCACGTCAAACGCACCAAAGACCGCCCCCTGACCTCCGGCCGCATCGACGCCTGGGAAGCCGTCGCCCTGTTCCTCGGAATCTGCCTGCTGGCTTTCCTCATGGTCGTGCTGTTCACCAACCCGCTGACCCTGTACCTCTCCTTCGGCGGCGTCATACTGGCCTTCATCTACCCCTTCATGAAGCGCTACACCCACCTGCCCCAACTGTTCCTGGGCGCCGCCTTCTCCTGGGCCATCCCCATGGCCTGGGCAGCACAGGCCAACGAACTCACCCAACTGACCTGGCTGTTGTTCACCGCCAACGTGCTCTGGACCGTGGCCTACGACACCCTCTACGCCATGGTCGACCGTGACGACGACCTGAAAATCGGCGTCAAATCCACCGCCATCCTCTTCGGCGACGCCGACCGCGCCATCATCGGCTTCCTCCAGGCCCTGGTGGTGATCATTCTGGTGATGGTGGGGCAACAGGTGGAACTGGGCGTCATCTATTACCTCGGCGTACTGGCCATGGCCTGCCTGTTCGGCTATCAACAGTACCTGGCCCGATTCCGCGAGCGGGAGGGATGTTTCAAGGCCTTCCTGAATAACAACTGGGCTGGGTTTGCGGTGTTTTCCGGGTTGGTCATTGACCTTCTCATTCAGTAATTCGTGGAAGGCCCGAACATGGTTGGCGTGACGGAGTGGGCCGGGCC
>NZ_JBJJLC010000054.1:0-37632 GCF_045449855.1 Marinobacter alkalisoli
CCCACTCCGGCACATCCTCCCAAGCCAAAAGCAGTTTGTGTCATATACTTGTAACACTGGGGCGTTGTAATGAAGCAGCAACAATACTAGGTCTGATACAGGTTAATGCTCATGACTGGAAAAACTGTCCTGATCGTCGATGACGAAGCCCCGATCCGCGAAATGATCGCCGTGGCCCTCGAAATGGCTGACTACGACTATCTGGAGGCATCGGACGCCCTCGAAGCGCATGCCCTGATCGTCGACAAACAACCCGACCTCGTCCTGCTCGACTGGATGCTCCCCGGCACCAGCGGCGTGGAACTGGCCCGACGCCTCAAGAGAGAAGAAGCCACCGCCGATATTCCCATCATCATGCTGACCGCCAAGGTCGAGGAAGATAACAAGATCCAGGGCCTGGAAGTCGGCGCTGACGATTACATCACCAAACCCTTCTCGCCAAGGGAACTGGTCGCGCGCCTCAAAGCCGTACTGCGCCGCGCCACGCCCCCCGGTGTCGACACCCCGATCGAAGTTGAAGGCCTGACCCTCGACCCCATCGGCCACCGCGTGTCCACCGAAGACGGCGCCCTCAACATGGGGCCCACCGAATACCGGTTACTGCAATTCTTCATGACCCACCAGGAACGGGTATATACTCGCTCACAGCTACTGGATCAGGTCTGGGGTGGCAACGTCTATGTGGAAGAACGCACGGTCGACGTGCATATCCGCCGCCTGCGCAAGGCCCTGGGCGACCAATATGACCACCTGATCCAAACCGTCCGTGGTGCTGGCTACCGTTTTTCGACCCGGGCGGCATAATTGGCCGGCACCCCGTGCCATACCAATCGTAAGGCTGTTGCATGCAACACAACTGGTCACGATATTTACGACTGATTATCGGCTTCCTGGTCATCTGCACCGCCGCTGGCGCCTATTTCGGCTACCCGATCTACGGGCTGACCATCGGTCTGATTGCCTACCTCTGGTGGACACTGATCCAGGCCAAACGTCTTTATCACTGGCTCGGCCATCCCAGCGCCACCAGCGAAGCGCCCCAAAGCGTGGGGTTGTGGGGCGACATCTTCGATGGTCTCCACAAGCTGCACCAGAATCACCTGCGCCTGCAGGATCGACTGAGGGCGCAGATCAATCGGGTACAGGAGTCCACCAATGCCATGCGGGACGGCGTCATCATGACCGACGCCAGTGGCGCGATGGAATGGTGGAACGGTTCCGCGGAACACCTGCTGGGGTTTCGCCGCAACACAGACCGGGGCCAGTACATCCATAACCTGATACGCACACCGGCGTTCAAGG
This sequence comes from Marinobacter alkalisoli, assembly GCF_045449855.1. Lineage (NCBI taxonomy): Bacteria > Pseudomonadati > Pseudomonadota > Gammaproteobacteria > Pseudomonadales > Marinobacteraceae > Marinobacter > Marinobacter alkalisoli. Next base: position 1,303 of record NZ_JBJJLC010000054.1, read on the forward strand.
CTTATTTTGATGCCCGGGACTATCGGGATTCCCTGGAGATCCACTCACCGGCCAAACCGCACATCCGCCTGCAGATCCAGATCAGCCTGTTCGGGGACGATGATCGCCTGATCGTCGCCAAGGACGTCACCCGGCTCTACCAGCTGGAGCAGATGCGCCGCGACTTCGTGGGTAACGTGTCCCATGAAATGCGCACGCCCCTGACGGTGATCAGCGGCTATCTCGAAACCCTGGTGGATAATGCCGATGATCTTCCCCCCAAATGGCGGCGCGCTATCAACACCATGGCACAACAGTCTTCCCGCATGGAGGCATTGATTACTGACCTGATCCTGCTGTCAAAGATTGAGACCGGGGAGCAAACCGTCAACGACACCGTGACCGATGTCGAAGCCCTGCTCAGACAGATCTGTCACGACGCCAGTGCCCTCAGTGGAGACAAGCAGCATGAATTCAGCGTCAACATCACCGATCACCGGCTGCTGAAAGGGGATGAAAGCCAGCTGCGCAGCGCGTTCTCCAACCTGGTGTTTAATGCGGTGAAGTACACACCGGCGAAAGGCCATATCACCATTAACTGGAGCGCAAACCGCGAAGGCGCCCATTTGTCGGTCCGGGATACCGGCATCGGCATCGATCCGGTGCATATACCACGTCTGACCGAGCGCTTTTATCGCGCCGACCCCAGCCGCCACAAGGAAACCGGCGGCACCGGCCTGGGCCTGGCCATCGTCAAACATGTTCTGCTGAACCACGATGGCAACCTGGAAATCCGCAGCCGGATTGGTGATGGCAGCGAGTTCATCTGCCACTTTCCGAGGGAGAGACTGGTCGAGCGGGCGCCGGAAAAGATCTCCTGATCAGCGACTGCCGGCACGAAAGCGGGCAATAAAGCGGGACAGGTCTTCCATTTTCTTCGGGTCTTCATCGACAAAACGGATGGTGACACTGACAAAGTCGGTGTCCTGCCGCTTGTCGACCGCCTGCAACTGGTGAACATAGCCGTTCAACCTGGCCATCTGCCCCTCGGCAATCTCGATGTCCACGACCGCCTGATCGAGAATGCCGGGAAAATCCTGGTCACGCCTGGCAATCACCCGGACTTCCGTCAGCGTGATGTCCTTGACCACGGACTTGAGGGTACTGTCAGCGAACCGGATCGACGCCACACTCATCGCTCCCCGGGCCGCGGATGATTTTTCGCTACTCCCCGCACCCGACTTCAGCAATGGCGATGTCGCCGGGCGGCTCTCCCGCACAGCAGGCGCCGGCTCCGGCTCCCGCTTCTGGGTCAACAGGGTGGCGGATTCCTTGAAAGCATCCGCCGGACCACCCATGGATTTGCCGCTGCGATCCATCGCGTTTTTCAGCGTCGGCCCCATCACCTTGATGATCTTCTTGCTGAGGCCATCCGGACTGAAGGGCTTGCCCAGGTACTCAGACACCCCTTCCCTGACCGCTTCCACCACGTGGTCCTTGTCACCTCGACTGGTGATCATGATAAAGGGTACTTTCTCGTACTGGGGTTGCTGGCGCATCCACTGCAGCAGCTCCAGGCCGGACATTTCCGGCATTTCCCAGTCACAAAGGATCAGATCAAACACCGTGCGGGACATCAGGGACTGGGCCCGTCGACCATTCTGGGCATCGGTGGTTTCAATGACAGGAAAACGCTGGCGCACCGTTCGCTTCACCAGATCCCGGACAAAACTGGCGTCATCAACCACCAGCGCTTTCAGCGTTGCCATGTTTTTCGACCTTCTCACCGCCAACTGGATAAATATACGCAACAAACTATAGAACAAAGCCGGCGGCCAGGGACCCCACGGCTACAAAAACACCACAATTCATATCAACAGTGGAACCGCCGGGTTAAAGAATTGTCACCCAGAGAGGCCCAAACCGGTATTTCCGTTCATGGAAAAAAGGCTAACATGGGGCAGCCGATGCGAGTTGGACACCTCTTCATTCGTTTATCACACCGAGGTTTTGCGTGCTTAAGAGACAATCAGGGACTACCCCAGGCAAAAGGATTCTCCGTTACCTCTCAGTGACTGGCATTCTTGCCGTTTTTTCACTACCGGCATCTTCAAATACCAGCTCCAGTGACAGTTTCCAGGAATGCGTCGCCGGACTGAAGACCCATGCCATCGAAGCGGGAGTGGCGGAGGTCACGGCCAGCGATGTGTTGTCACAGGTGGAACACCTGGATCGCGTCATCGAACTGGATCGCCGGCAACCGGAGTTCACCACCACCTTTGCCGATTACCTGAACCGCCGGGTCAACGACGACCGAATCAGCAACGGGCGTTCGCTGTTACTGGAACACCGGGAACTGCTGGCCGATGTCACCCGGGAAACCGGGGTGCCCGCCCCGTACCTGCTGGCTTTCTGGGGTCTGGAGACCAACTTCGGCACCTACTTCGGCAAAATGTCCGTGCCCAGTTCCCTGGCGACCCTGGCCTGCGATCCCAGGCGCAGTAGCTTCTTCACCGAACAGTTGACGGCCGCATTACAGATCATCGACGAAGGCGCCATTCCCGCTGAGCAAATGGAAGGCTCCTGGGCCGGCGCCATGGGCCACGTCCAGTTCATGCCCACCGTGTTCCTGAAACACGCCGTGGACGCCGATGGCGATGGCAAGCGCGACCTCTGGAACAGCCTGCCAGACGCGATGATGTCCGCTGGCAACTTCCTCGCAGACCTGGGCTGGGACAGCGACTACCGCTGGGGTCGGGAGGTGCTGCTGCCGGAAGACTTCGATTATGAACTGGCCGATGGGCGCCGCCTCACCCTGGACGAATGGAACAAGCTGGGGGTAACCGACGCCTTTGGCGACCCGCTGGCGAACGAGCCGATCAAGGCCGCGCTGGTGGTGCCGGCCGGCCACCGGGGCCCGGCCTTTCTGGCGTACCGGAACTTCAACGTGATCATGGGCTGGAACCGCTCGGAATTCTACGCCATCGCGGTCGGCCACCTGGCAGACCGGATTGCCGGCGCCGGCGCCTTGCAGAACCCGCCACCGGAGGATCAGCCCAACCTGTCCAGGGACGATATCCTGGCCCTGCAACAGGCCCTCAACGACAACGGTTTCGACAGCGGCGAACCTGATGGCATCATGGGCCCGGCCACACGCTCGGCCATCCGCAAATTCCAGGCAAGTCATGACATGGTCGCTGATGGTTACCCGGGAGAAACGGTCTTTTCCAGGCTCGACCTTGATCTCTGATGAGGCATAGCTGAGCCCATGGATTCGATAACACAAGCTGCCCTGGGCGCCACCATCGCCGGCGCCGTGGCGGGCAGGACACTCGGACGCTCCGCACTCCTGGCCGGAGCGGTCCTTGGCACCCTTCCGGATCTGGACGTGGTCATAGATTACGGAACCGCGGTGGCCAATTTCACCCAGCACCGGGGATTCACCCACTCACTGTTCATACTGGCGCTTCTGTCTCTGCCGCTGGCCTGGGTACTGTGGCGCTGGAAACCGGTGATCAGCTACCAGCGCTGGCTGGCCCTCACCGGGCTGATACTGCTGACCCACCCCATGCTGGATGCCTTCACCACCTATGGCACCCAACTGTTCTGGCCGCTGGGACCGCCCATCGCCCTGAACAGCATTTTTATTATTGACCCGCTGTATACCCTGCCACTGCTGGCGGCCATTGCCTGCTTCCTGGTGAGGCCGGCAAAACCCGGGAGCCTGATGGCCGGCCTGAGCGTTTCCACGCTTTACCTGGTGTGGACCCTGGCCGCGCAACAGGTCATATCCAACCGGGTTGAACCTGCGCTCGCCGATGCGGGCCTCGCGGATGCACCGCGCATGGTCCAGCCAATGCCGTTCAACACCATTCTGTGGCGTGTCACCGTCGTCAGTGACGATCGCCGGGTAGAGATGGTGACCGGCTTCCTCGACGGGGACAGCCCCCTGACGCTGGAGTCGTTTCCCCGGGACCCAGCCCTGGCGATGCAGGCAAACACTCTGGAGGAGGGGCAGCGCCTGGCGTGGTTCACCGATGGGTTCCTTCACTATGAACAGGTTGATGACTTGCTGTTGGCCACCGATGTGCGCCTGGGCGTGCCCGGCGCGCATCCGTTTACCTTTGTTCTGGCAAGATATAATGGCGACGCCCTGGAACCAGCTCCCAGTTATCGCCAGGACCGCCCAGCCCTGCGCCGCGAGTTGCTGGGCGCGCTCTGGGCCAGGCTGACCGGCGCGGCACCGGTCCTGTGCCTGGCGAGCCTGGAATTGCCACCGCCGGGGGAAGGCTGCTCGTAATCATGCGACTGGATCAGTTCATTGCCACCACAACTCCGTTGTCCCGCAAGGAAGCCAAGCGGGCCATCGGGCAGGGGCGCGTGATTGTGGACGGTCGGGCGTGTCGTCAGGTAGCCACCCATATCAGCACCGATGCCAGGGTAACCCTGGATGATCATCGGCTGACCTTGCCCGGGGAACGTTATCTGATGCTCAACAAGCCTCAAGGCGTGGTGAGTGCAACCACCGACAGCGACCACCCCACGGCACTGGACCTGCTGCCTTCGGAGTTTCGGCCTGACCTTCACATCGCCGGTCGCCTGGATGCCGACACCACCGGGCTGTTATTGCTGACATCGGACGGTCAGTGGTCGCACCGCGTGACTTCCCCCCGGGTAAAATGCCCCAAGACCTACCGCGTCACCCTTTGCGATCCGATCACCGAAGTCGCTCTTCAACAGCTGCGGGACGGCATCGAACTGAGGAACGATCCCAAACCCACCAAGCCGGCCGACGTGCTTTGGCTCAGTGAGCAAGAGATTGAACTCACCATCGCGGAGGGTCGTTACCATCAGGTCAAACGGATGCTGGCCGCCACCGGCAACCGCGTCTCGGCTTTGCACCGGCTACGCATCGGCACCATTGAGCTGGACAGCCGTCTTGCGCCAGGCGAGTTCAGGGAACTGACCGAAGCGGAAATCAACGCCATCCCCTGACAAACCCTCAGATTCGTTCGAAGCGCTGGGCTTTCAGGTTCTTGCGAACCGCCCCGGCCTCAAACACCTCGCCGTTCATGGCGATATAGACACCCGCGGGCAACAGCTGGACCGCCGCCCAGGCAAAGCCAAGGTTGAATACCGCATCGCTGTGCCGCATTCTCGCCGGTTGCATCGCTCCGAGCAGAACGATGGTTTTGTCACTGACCGTCGCCAGCGCCTGCGCGGTTTCCGCCATGGTATCGGTGCCATGGGTTATCAGAATCTGATCGGACTCCGACGACGCCACCGCCTGCCGGATCTGCTCCCGGTCACCATCGTTGATTTCCAGGCTGTCCTTTCGCATCAAGCCGGTGATCTTGTAGCCGTCGTGAATGTTGGATTCACCCAGCAGTTCCGGCAACAGGGAGTCGCCGACTTCGAATTCGCTGTTGGCATCGAAATAAACCTTGTCGATGGTGCCACCGGTCGTCATTATCTCGATCATCGGTTTGTTCCCGCCTGCCTGTATCAGTTGACGTCGGCTGTCGAATGCTCACCGACCGCCGTGTTATTCGCCGCCGCGGCGTAGGCAGCGTTCTTTTTCCGTTCATAGGCCTTCGCCGCCGCAGCCACCTTGCCGGCCGCTCCGGTGTCCAGCCAGCGCCGGATACGACCGGCATCCCCCATGGGCGAGCGGGTGCCCAGCGAATCAAGCAACACGGTCACCACCTGCTCGCCATTCATATTGGACACCATGACCAGACAGCGTCCAGCCTCTGACAGATAGCCGGTTTTGCTAAGCCCCACGCCCCAGCTGTCACGATGAACCAGAACATTGGTGTTACCAAACGACAGATTGTAACGGGGCTGGCGGAAATGGCCGGTGAAATAACGGGTGGTGGAATAATCCCCGATCTGCGGGTGCCTGGCCGCCGCATTCACCAGCCTGACCAGGTCCGAGGCGGTGGAGGTGTTTTCCAGGGACAGGCCCGTTGGATCCACAAATTGTGTGCGGGTCATGCCAAGCTCCAGGGCCTTCTCATTCATCGCCCGGACAAAACCGTCGTACCCGCCGGGGTGGTGACGCGCCAGGGTGTAGGCGGCGAAGTTTTCCGATGACATCAGCGCAATCCGCAGCATGTCCGAACGGCGCATTTCCGAGCCCACGCGAATCCGGGTGTAGGCGTTGGCGGCCGCAGGTACGTGGCGTTCCCGGAATTCCAGCCACTCGTTGAGGGGTTCCCCCGAGTCCAACACGACCAGGGCGGTCATCAGCTTGGTGATCGATGCGATGGGCACAATCCTGTTCGCGTGCTTGTCGAACAGCAGCTCGTTATCGCCCGCATGTGCCACGGCAGCATTGACTGACGCCAGTTGAACGGGCTCTCCGTCACGGTTGTGGGCGTGGGCCTGGGATACTGCGATACCGCACATCAAAAGCATCATGCCGGACAGGACAATTCGGAGCATCAATCTACCTCGGGGACATCTCGTTAACGGTGGCAAAAGTGCCGCCTACTATACCAGCGAATCCCGGCGATGGACTGCCCCCTGATGGAATCGGGCATTAACACTCTTTCAGAAATGCACGACCGGCGCATTATCGTGCCCGCGATCACACTTTTCACTCATCCGTTTTAAACGGCAAATGCAAAACACTATAAAATGCCGTAAAATTACTTTGAATTCATAGTGTTACACAATATTTATATTTGTAATCACTGTGTAACAGCCAACTCTGGCATATCGGACAGACCACAGGACCATTTCCCTGAATGGACTCATCGGCGAACCAGCAAACTCACCCGGGTATCCTCCTTGCCAATACCTGGCGAAAACTCCCGGGCCTGATCCGGCGCTGGTTACCCCTCAGTCTCCTTGTTTTCGGCCTGGCTTACGGACTGCTCGCTGCATCGTTCCTGGCTTCAGGGCGTGATATCACGCCAGACCACGAGCTGGCGGAACTGGGAACAGAGGATCACGCCGACAACGTGCGAATGGCATTCACACTACACCCGCTGGAAGACATACTGACCGCGACTGCTTCGTCAGCTCCTTCCTGGACTGCCACGTCAGAGAACCACACCGGCATTGGCTATCTGAACCAGCCGGCCACCTTCCGTTTCACGCTGGACAATCCGGGCCAGCAAGTCAGCCGCAAACTACTGGTGGTCGCCGCCCCCTCTCTGGATCGAATTACCCCGGCGATGATCACACCGGACGGAAAAATAGAGCGGCTGCCACACATGGGCGATGTCTACCCGTTCCACAATCGCCTCTTTGACCTGCCGCAATGGATCTGGCCCGTCACTCTCGAACCGGGCACAACCACGTTCCTGTTTGAAGTTGAGAACTCCGGCCCGACCCTGCTGCCACTCTCCATTCACAAGCCTGAAACCGTTCTCGGTGACACCGCCTTCACCCTGGCCTGGAAGGCCTTCATCGGCGGACTGCTGGCTTTTGCCCTGTTGTTCAACATCAGTATCGTCATCATGCTGCGGCGTCCGGGGCTGGCGTGGCTGAGTGTGCTGATGGTGGGGGTCATGCACAGCCAACTGGTCATGGACGGATTCGGGCTCTGGTTCCTGTGGCCGGAATGGCCACAGTTCAATGCCTTGCTTAGCGTGTCGCTGCCTTTGTGCCTGATCGCACTGTGCCAGTTCACGCCCCACTTCCTGTCCATACCCCGCCCGATTGCCGGCATTCTTAACGCCATCAGTCTGATCGCCCTGGCCCTGGCCGTTGTCACCCCGCTGGGTCTGACCTTCCCGGGGCAGGGTTCCCTGCTGGTACTGGCAACAGCTACTGGCGTGTTCATCCTTGCGGTGGTGGTGCAACAGCTTCGCCGACACGTCTACGCCCGCTATTACGGCCTGTCGATCCTGGCCATTTTCAGTGGCGCGATTGTGTCGTCGCTGCGTACGATCGGATGGCTCCCGGTCAACAGCTTCACGGATTCCGCCTTTTTCCTCGGCGCCGCCCTCGCGTCACTGATCCTGACCAGCGGTGTGGGCCGGCTACTGCTGGAGGAACGTAAAAAACGGCTGAGCGCCGATGTACGGGCTAGACAGGAAGGTCAGCTGAGGGCAAGAATCGAAAAGGATTACGACCGGCTGCTGAAAACCCATCGGGTCACCGGTAAACCCAACCGGGCAATCCTGGAAGAATCCCTGGAAACGCTCAACAGCAAACAGATTCCTTACACCCTCTGCCTGGTCCGCCTCCACCGGTTTAACGAAATTGAGCAGACCCTGGGTTATCGCACCGCCGAAGAGCTGCTGAAAACCTACCTGCGACGCATGAGCCGCTTCCTCGAGCGCACCTTCGACCTTCGATTGATAAGAATCAACGGCCACGCCCTCGCCAGCATCGACACCCTCAATCACGCCTTTGCCTTCTACCGGGATGGCGACAGCGGCGATGAACAGTACTTCATGGCAGAGTTGGAGACCTGGCTCGACACCCATTTCCGCGAGGGGCGCTTTGCCTTCTCCTGGAGCCCATCGGTGGGTATTGCCCACGCCCCGGAACACGGTCCCGATGCACCGGGCATACTGTCATCGGCGGGTTTTGCTTCCCTCAGAGCCGATCAGACCCTGTGCGAATATGATCCGTCCATTGCCGAGTGGCAGTACCGGCAGCAGATCCTGATGCTGGACGTCGAGGAAGCCCTGACCAACGACAGCATGTGGCTGGAATACCAGCCCAAGGTGGGCATTCGTGATGCCCGGGTCAGTTCGGTGGAAGCGCTGATCCGCTGGCACCATCCCGAATTTGGCAGGGTTCCGCCAGACCACTGGATTCCCCTCGCCGAACAGGTGGGCGTGATTCATCCGGTCACGCTGTGGGTGATTAACCAGGCCTGCGATGACTACGAACACCTGACCTCGAAATTCGGGAGGAATATCTCGGTAGCGGTGAACATATCCGCCAAGGATCTGGCCCACCCCAGGTTTGACCAGGAAGTGCTGGAGATCATCGCACGCCATGACATGCGCCCCCGGGATCTCATTCTGGAAATCACCGAAACCGCGATGATGGCGGACCCCAAGGCGGCACGGGCAATGATTCACATCCTGAGCCAACAGGGCTTCCGTATCGCCCTGGATGACTTCGGCACCGGCCATTCATCCCTCGGCACCCTGGCGAGTTTCGACCTGGACGAGCTCAAGATCGACCGCAGCTTTCTTGAGGATATCCTCGACCATCCGGCCCGCCAGCGCATCTTCCGCGCTGCGCTGGAACTTGGTGAAGCGCTGGATCTGGACGTGGTCGTGGAAGGCGTGGAAGACGAAGCCGTTGCCGTCTGGCTCCAGCAATTCCCCGGCCTCCATGGCCAGGGATATTACTGGGCCCGGCCCGAGCGGGTCAGGGCAGATCGGTAACCGCGCCGAGAGACGCGGAACTGACGGTGCGGGCATACTTCGCCAGTACGCCCCGGGTAAAGCGGGGTTGCGGTGCTTGCCAGGCCTTGCGCCGCTTTTCCAGTTCCGCCTCCGAGATATCCAGCTCAATGCGGTTGGTCACCGCATCGATGGTGATGGTGTCGCCGTCTTCCACCAGGGCAATCGGACCGCCCTCGGCCGCTTCCGGGGTGATATGACCAACCACAAAGCCGTGGCTGCCACCTGAGAACCGGCCATCGGTAATCAGCGCCACATCGCTGCCCAGGCCCTTGCCCATGATCGCCGAGGTGGGACTGAGCATCTCGCGCATTCCGGGGCCACCTTTGGGTCCCTCGTAGCGGATGACCAGCACATCCCCAGCCACCACCGTGCCATCCAGAATCCGCTCCTGGGCCTCTTCCTCAGAATGGAACACCCGCGCACGGCCGGTAAAGTGAGTACCTTCCTTGCCGGTAATCTTGGCCACCGCCCCGGTAGGCGCCAGGTTGCCAAACAGAATCCGCAGATGGCTGTCGGCCTTGATGGGATTGTCGAAGGCATGAATGATGTCCTGCCCTTCCGGGTACGGCGCCACGTCCGCCAGGTTTTCCGCCAGGGTCTGGCCGGTCACCGTCAGGCAGTCACCGTGCAGCAATCCACGATCCAGCAACATCTTCATCAACGGCTGGATACCGCCGATGGCCACCAGCTCGGACATCATGTAATGCCCGCTGGGGCGCAGGTCCGCCAGCACCGGAACCCGTTTACCAATGTCGACGAAATCCTCCAGTGACAGTTCCACCCCCACGGTACTGGCCATGGCCAGCAGGTGCAGGACCGCATTGGTGGAGCCACCCAGGGCGATCACCACGGTGATGGCGTTCTCGAACGCCTCCCGGGTCATGACGTCCGAGGGTTTGATGTCCTTTTCCAGCAGGTTCAGCACCGCTGCCCCGGCGGCGCGACAATCCTCGGCCTTGGAATCGGACACCGCGTTCTGTGCCGAACTGCCCGGCAGGCTCATGCCCATGGCCTCGATGGCCGATGCCATGGTGTTCGCGGTGTACATGCCGCCACAGGAACCGGGCCCCGGAATCGCGGTTTCCTCGATCTGCTTCACCTCGATCAGGTCCAGATCGCCACGGGCATGGGCGCCCACCGCCTCGAACACCGAGATAATGTCGGTGTGGTTTTCCCCGGGCATGATGGTGCCGCCATAAACAAAGACCGACGGGCGGTTCAGTCGCGCCAGGCCCATGATGCAACCCGGCATGTTCTTGTCACAGCCACCAATCGCCACCAGACCATCAAAGCCCTCACAGCCAGCAGCGGTTTCGATGGAATCAGCGATGACCTCGCGGGAAACCAGCGAGTACTTCATGCCCTCGGTGCCGTTGGCGATGCCGTCGGACACGGTGATGGTGTTAAAGATCAGGGCCTTGCCGCCAGCGTCATCGGCGCCGGCGGCCGATTCCTCCGCCAGGCGATTGATGTGCATGTTGCACGGAGTCAGGTTACTCCAGGTCGATGCAATGCCCACCTGGGGTTTGCGGAAGTCTTCATCGGTAAAGCCCACCGCCCGCAACATGGCGCGGCTGGCGGACTTGCCAATGCCATCCACCACCGGGGCGGAATGTCGACGGCGTTTGTCCTCGGTCATCGGTGTCTCCTTACTGAGCGGGTACAGATCCGCTTCAGATTGTCAGAAAAACCGGCTCACAACAACGCCATCAGGCGCGGATCAGGGCGTAGTCCTTCAGATCCAGCGACGCCATCTGCCGCGCATACTGGGTGGCAAACCCCGGGTACATGGTGGCATTGAAGCCATCCTCGGTGAGGTACCAGCTCTTGCAGCCGGAATTCCAGTTGGTCTTCGCCAGACGCTTCTGGATCTCCCGGTTATGGCGGGCCTGGATATGGGCCTTCACATCCAGCGCCTTGATCTCCAGGGAGCGCAGCACCCGCACCGCTTTCAGGATGTACTCGATCTGGGATTCCATATACACCAGCGCCGAATTGTGACCAGGACCGGAGTTGGGGCCGAAAGTCATGTGCAAGTTGGGGTAACCGGACACGTTGATGCTCTTGTAGGCCTGGGCCCCGCGTCGCCATTCCTTGCCGAGCTCACGACCACCCACGCCCCTGACCAGGAACGGCGTACCTGCGTTACAGACATCAAAACCGGTGGCGAACACAATGCAATCGAACTGGTGCTCAATACCCTCGGCGGTGCGAATACCGTTCTCACTGATCTTCGCGATCGGCCAGGTAATCAGCTCACAGTTGTCCTGCTGCAGCGCCGGGTAATAGTCACTGGACATCAACACCCGCTTGCAGCCAATGCGGAAATCCGGCTTCAGCTGACGACGCATCCAGGGATCCTTCACCTGACGGTTCAGATGCGCCTCGGCCACCTTCTCCACCACCCGCGTCAGCGGCGAATTCCACACAATACCCAACGCCACCGACTCATGGCCCAGATACAGCGCCTTGCGCACCGCCTTCTGACTGGCCGGCACCTTGCGGAACAACGCCCTGTTCCAGCCCGGCGTGGCAAAATCCGGCTTCGGCAACACCCAGCCCGGCGTGCGCTGAAACACCTTCAGCTTCGACGCCTGCTTCACCAACTCCGGAATAATCTGCACCGCACTGGCCCCGGTGCCAATCACCGCCACCCGCTTGCCAGTGAAATCGTAATCATGATCCCACCGCGCACTGTGCACCGTGTGCCCCTGGAATGACTCGATACCCTCAATCTTCGGCAGCCCCGGATTCGACAACGGCCCCTGCGCCATCACCACCGAACGCGCCCGGAAAGTATCCCCCGCCGCCGTCGACGCCGTCCAGACACCGTCTTTCTCACTGTACTCCAGCCCGGCGACATCCTGATTGAACTTCACCATCCGCCGCAGATCGAACGAATCCGCCAGATAATGAACATACTTCAGAATCTCCCCACTGCCGGAAAAACTCCGCGACCAGTCCGGATTCGGCGCAAACGAGAACGAGTACAGATTCGACGGAATATCACAGGCCGCCCCCGGATAAGTATTGTCCCGCCAGGTACCGCCAATCTCATCGGCCCGCTCCAGAATCACCACATCCCGGATACCATCCTGCTGCAACCGCAACGCCGTACCGAGCCCCCCAAAGCCCGCGCCGACGATCAACACCTCGTGAACATGCACTTCCTGTTTAACCGTTTCAGCGACCGCCTTCCGGGTCGTTTTCGCTCTCCGCGGAGCAGTTCTGGCTTTCTTAACAGCAGTCGTCATAACACTCTCTCAAATTCAATCAGCGGCCCCTCACCTATGCCGAAAGGCGAGGGCCGGGGGTTCCTTTTCTGCAGGGACAAAGGTGTCTGAGCGCAGCGAGTTCTTTTCCCGAAAGAAAAGGAAACCCCGGCCCTTGCCATACTCTCTCGCTGAGGGCCTACAGAGTCAGGCCGTCGTCCGCCAGGTCAGACCCTTGACCCAGGTAGGCACCGGCCCCACCACCCGACTGGGGATATAACTGGTCAACTTCACCAACGCATCCACCGGCAGGTGATAAGGATGCGACCGATTCACCACCATCTTCCCGTGCTGACTGATAATCTGGAACCATGGATTACGGCGCCCTTCCGCCGTACGCCCGCCAATCCGCTCATACTTGTTCATCGCGTCATACAGGCGCTCTTCCTTCAGCCCCATGGCCACAATATTGTCCCGCATCTTGTTCAGCAGTGGCGCATAGGCCAGCACACCAAGAATCAGCTTGGGATTGGCCACCGTACCAATCGCCTTCACCGCCAGCTGGTGCATCCGGCCCTGGCCCAGCATCTCCATGACGTGGAAATCCACCCCCAGGTGACGCGCCTCATCGGCATTGATCTTCTCGAACACCTCGTGGCACAGGGGATCGTCCACCTCCTCCAGCAGGAACTTCAGCAAGGCGCCGTCCAGGGCGATCTCCAGCATCGGAATCACCGAACCCAACACCTCCAGCGGCATGTCATCGCTGTAGCGGTCCAGCCATTCAATGGTCAGCCGCAGGTTGATATTCGGCTCCGGCAGCTCATCCCCGTCCAGCATGCCCCAACGGCGCATCAGCGCCATCTCGGCGTTGGCGTGGCGTTGCTCCTCGGCGTGGAAGTAGGTGTAGATTTCCCGCAGCGTATCGGTGGGGGCCTTCTTGGCCATCGCCGCAAAACCCCGGGCACCCACGTGCTCGATCCACATCAGATCCGCCATGAACGCCTTCAGCTTGGGCCACTGCTCCTGGCTGATCTTGTCTGCGCCCGGCGCCTCCCAGTCGATGTCCGCCAGCGCCCACTGACTGTCCTTGATTCTGACAAGCATCTTGTCGAGATCGATATTCGCCATAACCTCGCTCCCCTCCCGGATGGAGTCATTCAGTGCAGCCGGCTAACGCCAAAACGGTTAATCAGCCCGGTACCCAAAGCATAGGTGCGCGGAATCAGACGCTTGGCCCGCCAGATCATGCGGGCATCGAACTGCGGCATGACATAGAGATCGCCCCGGTCCAGAGCGTTCAGGGCATCGTTCACCACCCGCTCGGGCGGCATGCCGAACCGATCCATCAGGCGATCAAACAGTTTCGAGGACTCACCAACAATGCGGCCGTTGGCTTTGATGTTGGTTTTCACCAGAGTGGGACACAGCGCCGTTACCGAGATACCGGAGCCGGCCAGTTCCGCCGCCATGGTCTCGGTCAGTGCCAGCGCACCGGCCTTGGTAACGTTGTAGGCGCCCATCAGCGGGGCTGCGGAAAAGCTCGCGGTGGAGGCCACATTGATAATGCCGCCGTGACCCAGCTGTTTCAGCTTCGGGGTAAACACATGGCAACCGTGAATCACGCCCCACAAGTTGATCCCCAGGGTCCATTTCCAGTCCGCCATGGGAGCGTCTCCCACGGGGTTACCGCCGACACCGACACCGGCATTGTTAATGACGAGACTGACCGGACCGGGCAGGACCCGTTCGGCCTCCTCGGCCAGTGCTTCAACCTGCTTGAGCTTGCTGACGTCGCATTTGAACGCCCAGGCCTGACCGCCCAGTTCTTCCACCAGCGCCACGGTTTCCTCTGCGGTTGCCAGGTTGATGTCCGAGCACAGAACAGAGCCGCCCCGGCGGGCAATTTCCAGCGCGAAGGCACGGCCAATACCACTACCGGCCCCGGTTACGACCGCAGCGGCGCCGCGGCTGGGTTTATTGGGCAAACGACTTCCGAACATGGAATACCTACACTTAAATTATCAGTGAATGATTCACCCACGATAAAGCGAACGCTTGTTCGGATTCAATTCGGAAAAATTATGGCCAGAAAACCTGTTCAGCAACGCGCCAAAGCCACCGTGGACGCCATTGTCGAAGCCGGATTCATTGCCATGGCAGACCGTGGTCCGGCCGCCACAACTACCCGGCAAATTGCTGATATTGCTGGGGTTGGCGTGGGGTCCCTATATGAATACTTCGAGAACAAGGAAGAGATCTTCCAGGTCATGAGCGAGCGTTTCGTGGCCGATACCATCGCCATGATCCAACCACTGATCCCGACCATTGTTCGGAAACCGATAAAGGAAGCGGTACTGGACCTGCTCGGACACTTCAGGGATTTTCTCCAGGCCGACAATGAGCGCTATCTGAAATGCGCCCGCTACGCCATGGCACTGGATTTCGAACAACACGTGGAACCACTGCAGAAAACCCTGTCGGAACTGGTCACCCAGTACCTGATGCATCACCCGGAAACCCTGAAGATCCGCAACATCCCGACCATGAGCTACATCATGATCAATGGCGGCATCTATTCCGTGGTGAGGCACCTGTGTGATCCCGCACCGCCCATCACCTTTGACGAACTGGCCGAGGGACTGGCGGATATGGTTGGCCATTACACCGAGCGTGAGATGGCACTGGTTGCACCATAATGGTGCCAAATCGGTAACCGATATCGAAAATTACGATTTGCCTTGACCTATATCAGGCCCTACCATCGTGCACCCTTTTGGTGCCTAAAAGGATGGGCAACAGGTCATGGGACAGAGAAACGAACGACTGCGCTGGCAACTGGTGTCCGGGTTGCTGACCGCCCTGCATCTGGAGCGGCTCGCTGAGCGTTACAGCCGAAAATCGGTGATGGCAGGCTTCAGCTTGATCAATGGCGGGCTCAGCATCGCCCTGGTGTCGTTCGTTGCGCTGGTCACCCAGGAGGCCTTTATCTTTCCGTCACTGGGTGCCACTGCCTTTATTCTTTTCCACGTACCACTGGCAGAACCGGCCTCGCCTCGCAATACCCTGTGCGGTCACTTTGTCGGAGCGGCTATGGGGCTGCTGAGCCTGTATGTGTTTGGTCTGCTGCACCAGCCTTCAGCCTTCCTGAATGGGGTGGACCTGGCCCGGGTCGGCGCTGCGGCACTTTCCCTGGGACTGACCGGCTGCCTGATGGTGCTGTTCCGCATCGCCCATCCGCCAGCGGGCGCGACGGCACTGATCGTGTCCCTCGGACTCATGCCCGATCCTGCACAACTGCCAGTTCTCATGGCGGGCGTCAGCCTGTTGCTGGTACATGCCTTCGTGATGAACCGGCTGTCCGGCATTCCCTATCCGCTGTGGTCAGTACGGAAAAGCACCCTGGACGCCGGAGCCCCATCGAGGACTTGAGGTCGGTCGGATACCGTCGGTAATTCAGCTGCCGATAATGACACTGCCGCTACCAATGGTAACGCCGCCACAGGAAACCGCGCTGCCGGTAATGGCTGCGGGAATACCGTTGATCAGCACCGTACCGGAGCCGGCAGCAATCGCGCGCGGGTGAGGCGGGTGTTTGGGCTTGGAGTGCATGGCGAGGGGGTCGCCCAACCGTGCTACCGGTTTGCCATCAACCAGCACGTCGGGGGAGCCTGCAATGACAGGGGTGGGCGGAAAGCCCTGATGGTCCGTTCCGATATCGCCCAGCAATACAATCGCTTTACTCATTCCCTGAATTCCTTCTCTTCCGTGACAATCTGATTTCCAGAAGCCCTATCTTAAAGGCAATACGCTTACATGCCAAATGACCCGGTCTCCCCCTTGCTGGATAGAACGCCAAATGACCTGCATCAAAGGCGGGCCAGGGTGGCTCGTCTACAATTCTGTCATACGTTTATGCCATTGGAGGCCCACCATGTCACCATCCAGCCATTCGGAGTCCGCCGCTCCGACCTCCGGTTGCCCGGATTATGATCTCTGGAACCAAGGTTACGGTGTCATACAGCATTCCCCCGCCACCTGCGCCAGGGCCAAAGCCATGGCTGAAGAGCTGGTGACCGAAGGGCGACAGCCGGACACCGCCGCAGTGTTCCGCAAGTTGCGCGCGCTGGATCGCCTTACCAGCGCGGGCTTATGGCTGGTCGCTCACATGACCTACACCAGGCGGGTGGACATCAGTGGTCAGCCATTGATGGCAGAAGATTTCAAAGACCATCCCGAGGGCCACACCGGCGGCGCCCTGAACATGGTACCCGCCTACGCCGCCTATCTGGCACTGAACAACCTGACCGGGCAAACCCGCAGCTGGCTCATGGGCCAGGGGCATTGCGTTGCCGCTATCGATGCCCTGAACGTACTGACCGGTAACCTGCATCCGGAACAGCAGGCCCGTTACCTCGGTCCAGAGGGGCTGTCGAGACTGGCATCGGATTTTTACAGCTACTGCCAACGACCGGATGGCGGCATGGAAGCGCCACTGGGCAGCCACGTGAACCCCCATACCGCCGGTGGCATTATCGAGGGCGGCTACCTGGGATTTGCCGAACTTCAATATGCTCACATGCCACTACCCGGTGAATCCCTGGTGGCCTTCCTGTCTGACGGTGCCGCCGAGGAACAACGGGGCAGCGACTGGATACCCCGATGGTGGCGGGCTGAAGACTGCGGCACGGTGATGCCCATCATGATTGCCAACGGTCGGAGGATCGAACAACGAACCGAACTGGGCACACAGGCGGGGCTAGAACGATTTGAAGAGCACTTGTCAGACCGGGGCTTCGCACCGGTGCGTTTTGACGGCCGCGACCCCGCAGCCTTTGTCTGTGTGCTATACGAGATGGAAAAAACACTGGCGAAACACGGCAGGCAGGCCGCCCGTGGTGAGCACCCCTATCCGGTCCAGGTCCCCTACGGCATTGCCGAGACCATCAAGGGCTTTGGCTTCTACGGCGCCGGTCGCAACGCCGCTCACAATCTGCCATTGCCCGGCAGCCCGCGAGTGAATGCCAGGGCCCGCAAACTTTTCCAGACCCATACCGACCGGCTGTGGGTGGCACCGGATGAGCTGGCCGGGAGTGTGCGCCAGCTTAATCAGCATCACGATCAGCAACGCCCGCTGGAACGGGATCATGCCCTGGCAATGCGCGATCCGTCAGAACCGGTCATTCCGGATATTCCCCGGGTCAGCGGCCATTGCTCTCCGATGCAAGCTGTCGACGATTTCTTTACCGCACTGGTGACCGCCAACCCCGGCCTGCGGGCACGGGTAGGCAATCCGGATGAACTCGCCAGCAATCGGCTCAATAGCGTCCTGGCTCAACTGAAACACCGGGTAAATGATCCCGAGAACGATCAGGAATCGGTGCAGGGCAAGATAATCACCGCGCTCAATGAAGAGGCGGTGGTATCTGCCTGTCTCGCTAACAAGGCGGGGCTGAATCTGGTGGCCAGCTATGAAGCCTTCTGCGTGAAAATGCTGGGCGCCATTCGCCAGGAACTGATCTTTGCCCGTCACCAGAAGGAAGTGGGCCGTCCCGCCCGCTGGCTGGGCTTTCCGGTCATTGCCACATCCCATACCTGGGAGAACGGCAAGAACGAGCAGTCCCATCAGGACACAACCTTCTGTGAAGCTCTGCTGGCGGAAATGAACGACGTGTCGCGGGTGGTTTTTCCCGCCGACTACAACAGCGCACTGGCGGCTTTGCCCGGTATTTATCAGGGCCGGGGGACCCTGACCTGCATGGTAGTGCCGAAGCGGGACCGACCGTGCCTGTTTAACGAGAAAGAAGCACAGACACTGGCCCGCAACGGCGCGTTAGTGGTGGACGAGGACACTTCCAGTGGAGAACCAGTGCTGCTGATTGCCAACGGCGCCTATCAGCTATCAGAATTGATGCGCGCCGGCGAACGGCTGAGGGAGACTGGCACACCCTTTCGGCTGATCTATCTACAGGAGCCGGCCCGATTCCGCCAGCCACGGGACTCTTGCGAAGCAACGGTCTGTCTTTCCGAATTTGAACGGGAGCGACTGTTTCCCGCCCGACTTCACCGTCGGGTAGCGTTGACCCACATGCGCCCGGAGGTGTTCCGCGGGCACCTGCATCGACTGTTTCCCGAACCACGGCAATCCCGGGTGCTGGGTTACATCAACCGAGGTGGCACCCTGAACGAGGCCGGTATGCTGTTTGCCAACCGTTGTTCCTGGGCCCACGCCCTGACAGCGTGCGCCAATGTCATGGAGCGCCCTCCGGGTGAGTGGCTTTCCAGCACCGAACTCGCCGCCGTGGAGGGCCTGGGAAATCCCTCTGTGATTACTGGTAACCGGAAGTAGGCAAGGCGCCAGGTTCCGGCGAAGAGTCAGCACTCAACTGGTGAAAACAGGGCCAAACCCCATATTCCAGATCAGAACTGACCCCACACGGGTAGACACCAGGATAACCAGGGCCACCGTCAGCAGTGCACCGCCGTACATGACCGCACGCTCCTTCTCGATCCCCATCACGATGGGTAGCCCGTCATACATCAACCAGGCGCCGTAACAGGAAGCCACGAGAAATACGATGGCGTTAAACCAGGGCACCGGGTACAACAAGGCAAAACCGGCCAGGAACAGCGGGGTGCAGGAGTAGGATACCAGGGCTATACCATTTGAGGGCACATGCTCTTCCACGGCCCCGTAGGTCTTGGCCATCCAGTTAACGGCGTAACCCAGTGCAAACACACCCACCAGCATGGCGAGGTACGTCAGGACACTGAGCTGCAGGGCGCTGATTTCCGTCAGTTTGATCAGACGATCGTTACCCACGGTCCAGCCAAAATAGGCTGTTGATATGTAGGCGCATATGGGCGCAATCGCCGCCAGCACCAGCACATAGGCGACATACAGACGGCGGGGTGGCGCGTGTTCTTTCCGGATGGAATTCCACTCGTCATCGGGGTGGGTAAAAAGACCAAACGCGTGTGACAGGAGCATTGCCGCCCTCCATTATTGTTATCGACTGCTATGGATTATGCTTCACCTTGAAAGCTAGATCAGAACGGCAAAAAACTCCAGTTAATTCAGCTATTACGGGGATCGGTTTCGGCGACCCAGGGCCGCTCCTTCTGGCGATCCCGGAAAGACAACAGACTCTCGACCCCCTCGAAACTCACCAGGTCGCGGAAATCCAGCCAGTCCACCAGGCAATACAGGCACATTGCCGGGTAATTCCACTCTTCGAACTGGCCATCATCAACCATCGCCGCCAGTGTTCTCAGCGTGGTCATAATGCGTTCACGCTGGAGGTTGAAGAACATCACATCCGCCCGAGTGTCCAGGCCAGAGCGCTCCGAGAGCAGCAGCGTGACCGCTGAATCGTTGGCAGCGTCGACGAGGGTGAGCTGGTTCTGCTGGTTCCAGGTCAGCGGATCCCGGCCCTGCTTGGCACTCAGGTAACGGGCAATAATGCGGGAATCGTAAATCTCCTGGTCACCGTCCACCAGCATCGGAATCTTCAGCGCCGGATTGTTGCGACGTAGTTCGTCACGCCCTTCACCATAAATGTCGAGGTTGACGAAGTCATGGGGCTCTTCATCCAGCAAAATGCGAATGCGGCGAACGTAAGGTGATGTCGTGGAACCAATCAGTTTCATGTGTTCTCCAGTCGTCAGCGGGTTAAGTCCCGAACAGCGAAGCGGGATCCGTGAAGGCATGCCCGGTTGCCTCGGCTACCTCCCTGTAGGTTATCTGTCCCTGATAGACATTCAGGCCGTGCAGCAGGTGAACGTCTTCCCTCATCGCCTGCTCCGGTCCCTTGTTGGCCAGTGCCACAATAAAAGGCAACGTGACATTGTTCAACGCCAGTGTCGAGGTGCGGGCCACAGCGCCGGGCATGTTGGCCACACAGTAATGTACCACGCCATCAACCTGGTAGGTGGGGGCATCGTGCGTGGTCGGCCTGGAGGTTTCGGTACAGCCGCCCTGATCAATGGCCACATCGACAATCACGCTGCCTTCCGGCATGCGGGAGACCATGTCGCGGGTCACCAGTTTCGGGGCCGATGCGCCGGGAATCAGCACCCCGCCAATGACAAGATCTGATTCGATAACCGATTGCTCCAGGGTCTCGGCGGTGGAAAACAGGGTGCTGATCCGGTTCCCATACAAGTGATCCAGTTCCCGCAGTACGTCCATGTTTCTGTCCAGCACGGTCACCTGGGCACCCAGCCCAACCGCCATGGCCACCGCATTCTGACCCACCGTACCTCCGCCAATAACCGTGACCCGGGCCGGGGCCACTCCGGGCACACCACCAAGCAACACCCCTCGCCCACCCATGTATTTCTCCAGGCAATGGGCACCGGCCTGGATCGACATCCGCCCCGCAACTTCCGACATGGGCGCCAGCAACGGCAACCGCCCATGGCTGTCGGTTACGGTCTCGTAGGCGATGCAGGTGGCTCCGGAACGCACCAGATCGTCAGTCTGCGACTGGTCCGGCGCCAGGTGAAGGTAGGTGAACAGGGTGTGATCCGCCGTCAGCAAAGCGCGTTCGTCAGCCTGGGGTTCCTTGACCTTGACGATCAGACTGGCTGCAGCAAACACAGCCGGGCCATCGTCCAGGATGTTTGCGCCCGCATCGCGGTATAGCGTGTCGGAAAAGCCGATGGCAGCGCCCGCTCCGGTTTCCACAAACACCTCATGATGATGGGATATCAGTTCCCGCACAGCCGCCGGCGTCATGCCGACGCGGTATTCGTGGTTTTTTACTTCCTTCGGGACGCCAATCTTCATTGCGAGTACCTCTCAGCTCCGTGACTAACGGTGTTTCCTGAAGCAAAGTGTAGTAAAAAGGTCAGATACCGGAAGAAACATCAAACCAGCAAGGAGCAGGAACGCCCATGAAGATGATCACAACCACCCTATCCGCCGTCACGATCGCAATGTCACTGGCCAGCACACAGGTAATCGCCGACATGCAGACCGAAACCGTCGAATATTCCGTTAACGGGGACACCTTCACTGGCTATCTCGCCTGGGACGATGACGTCGAAGGCAAACGCCCGGGTGTACTCGTCGTCCATGAATGGTGGGGCCATAACGAATTTGCCCGCGACCAGGCGGAAAAGCTGGCCAAAGCCGGCTACACCGCCTTCGCCCTGGACATGTACGGCTCTGGCAAGGTCGCCGACCATCCTGACGACGCCAAACAGTTCATGCAGGAAGCCACCAGTGACATCGACAACATCAAATCCCGTTTCGTGGCAGCGATGGAACTGCTGCAGGAGCACGACAGCGTCGATGGCGACCGCATTGCCGCCCAGGGGTACTGCTTTGGTGGCGCCGTGGTACTGAACATGGCGAGGCTGGGTGTCGATCTGGATGGCGTGGTGAGCTATCACGGCGCTCTCGGCAGCCCCATCAAGGCCGAGGCCGGCAAGGTCAGCGCCCGCGTGCAGGTCTATACCGGCGGAGCCGACCAGATGGTGCCGTCTGATCAGGTTGCCGGTCTGGTCACGGAAATGCAGGATGCGGAAGTGGACCTGACCCTGGTGTCATTCCCCGGGGTTCTGCATTCTTTCACCAACCCGGAAGCCGACAGGATTGGCAAGGAATTCGGCATGCCTGTCGGCTATGACAAAGCCGCAGCTGACCGTTCCTGGGACGGCACACTGCGTTTCTACAACGAGATCTTTGCGGAATAAGCGGTCACCAGAAGGATCGCTCTACAGGGCACCGGCAATGGTGCCCTTCACTTCCTCCATCAACTCGTCTACCGACTTGTCACTGGTCGTGACCGGTGGATGGATAACGACTTCAATAACGCCAGGACTGAACGCCGCTGTGCCTTTGGGCAGTCGATCGTGGGAACCCCGGATCGTCACCGGGAGGATCGGCAATTCCCCGTCCCTGGCAATCACGAATCCGCCTTTCTTGAAGGGTAACAAGTGACCATCCAGCGAACGCGTGCCTTCCGGAAACAGCAGTATTCCGGTGCCATCCGGCAACTGGGCGACGCCCCGCTTGATACTCTCCAGGGCAGCACTGCCTTTTGAGCGGTCGATAAACAGGTTTCTCGAGGTTTCCAGCGCCAACCCGAACAGCGGCACCTTTCTCAGTTCCTTCTTGATGACCCAGCGATATTGCAGCCCCAACGCCAATACCAGTGCCGGCGGATCAAAGTAGGACGCGTGGTTGCTGAGAATCACGTAGCGTTGCCCCGGCACGATGTTCTCCCTGCCGGTCACCACCAGGCGGATACCGGTTACCTTAAGGATGGTCCACGCAAAGACCTGGGTGCCATGGAAAGCGGCATCACCACGCTTGCCCAACAAGGCAGCAATGACGATCGGAAAGAACAGCAGCAGGGTCAGCAGGGCAGCCCAGAACAGAATCCAGGTGGCTTTGAGGAATTGCAGCATAGAAGGGGTTCCTGAACATCTCGACAACGACAGTCAATAACGGACAACAGGGGCGTAAAGATTACACAGGGAGACTGGAATCACAAATTTCGGGAGGGGCCAAAGACATAAAAAAAGGCAGCCGAAGCTGCCTTTTTTGGCGGTTATTGCTTAATCCGGGAGGGATTAAAGAGCAACAACGTTCTCCGCCTGAGGACCTTTCTGGCCCTGGGTAACGGTGAACTCAACCTGCTGGCCTTCTGCCAGAGTTTTGAAACCGCTGCCCTGAATAGCGCTGTAGTGAACAAAAACGTCCGGGCCGCCTTCACGAGTGATAAAGCCAAAGCCTTTTGCTTCGTTGAAGAACTTAACAGTACCGGTAGTAGTAGACATACTTAAACTTCCTGAAATCAATCATATTATCTGCTGCCAGACACCTTCGTGGTGCAGGGTCAGCGTTTGACGGAAATACAGAACTCGCGGAATCAAAAACAGGACGGTCACTACTAACTGCGGAGGTACGTCTTATTCATGAAATGCTTTGCTGAATCTTTCCTACGCGAAACACTCTACTCCTGATTCAGGGGATTGCCAAGGGTATTTTTAATAATTTCTGTAGGTAGAGATACCCATCAGCCGCGAAGCAGGCCAAAAGTATAAATTCCCAGCGCTGTCATGAGGATGGAGCCGATCACATGGGCCAATACGCCGGCAATGGCCATACTCCACTTGCCCTCCTGGATGGCCGCGAACATCTCCAGCGAGAAAGTGGAAAAGGTGGTTAACGCACCGCACAGGCCGGTGATGGCGAACAGTCGCCATTCAGGAGCCAGGGAACTGCCATGCATGAAGAAACCAATCAACAGCCCCACCAGCCACCCGCCCGCAAGGTTCGCCACCAGGGTACCGATGGGAATGGCGTGATAGCTGGCATTCAGCCACAAACTCAGCGCCCAACGAAGGTTGGCGCCGATCACGGCGCCAACACTCACGGCAACAAAGGACAGCCACATATCAGATCACTGCCCGATCATGCAGGGTTGTGATCAATGACTGTGTCCTTGTTACGGGCAAACTCATCAAACGGGAAGTCGTCCACGGTGAGCATTTCCAGCACCACCGTCTCGTACTGCCGCATGAAGTCCGCCTCTTCCTTGGTATATACACCGGCTTCCAGGGCCGCTTCAAAGCGCTCTTCCGGGTGGAGCGCGGTCATCGGCAACTCGCCCTTGGCGTAGGCCTTGGTGACCTTGCGATAGAGCTGTTCGGCCTTGTCGTAGTCCTTCAGCAGGCCATTGTAACTGGCCACCGGGTTTTCCACCTTGCCTTCGCCATCCGTGGTCCAGGCACTGGCAATCAGCTTGCTACGGATCGGGGTGTCGGTGGAGATCGCACGGGCCAGACTGCGTGCCAGGTCATCATGAGGTGCGTCCCAGCGGCGACCGAGCGGCATGGTCACAACGCGCAGAGCCATCGCCACCGGACGATTGGGCAAATTCTGGAGGAATTCATCCAGTGCATTTTCCGTGCGGTGGAGCAGCAGGCCGAGGCTGTACTCCATCACTTCCCTCTCACCTTCCACCGGCTGGGTTTCGTGCCAGTTCTTCAGCACCATGGACGCCAGATACAGGTTGGAAAGCATGTCACCCAGTCGCGCGGAGATCAGCTCGCGCATTTTCAGTTCACTGCCCAGCGTGGTCATGGCAGCATCACCGCACAGACCAAAGGCGGCACTGAAGCGGGCAACGGCCTGAGCGTACTTGCGACTGGCGCTGTCAAACGGTACGTCCGCGCGCCCTACGCCCAGGGCCTGGGTAAAGGCACGGGCGGCATTGCCAAAGATCAGACCGGCGTGACCGAAGAAGGCATCATCGAACGCATCGATGTCGTCATTGTCCTTCGCAGCCAGCTCCTTGAGCACGTAGGGATGGCAGCGGATAGCGCCCTGACCAAAGATCATCAGGCTGCGAGTCATGATGTTGGCGCCTTCCACGGTGATGGACACCGCGGCACCACTGAAGCCGATACCGAGGTAGTTACGGGGCCCGAGAGTGACCGTCTTGCCGCCGTGAACATCCATGGCATCGGTCAGCACACTGCGCTGGAACTCGGTCAGGTGGTACTTGAGGATCGCCGACGGGACGGCCGGTTTCTCGCCCTTGTCGATCATGTTGGCGGTGTGGTTTACCGCTGCCTGGGAAATGTAGGTCTTGGCGGCAATCCGCGCCAGAGGTTCCTGCACCCCTTCCATATCCGCGACCGGAGTATTGAACTGACGACGAATCCGGGTAAAGCCACCTGCAGTACCCACGGCATAAGCCGCGGCACCGGCTGCACCGGATGGCAGGGTGATGCAGCGACCCACGGACAGGCATTCAACCAGCATACGCCAGCCCTGACCGGCCATTTCCTGACCACCGATAATGTAATCCAGCGGAATGAAGACATCCTTGCCCTTGATCGGACCATTCAGGAACGGATGACCAATGGGGCAATGACGACGACCGATTTCCATCCCCTTGGTGTCTCGGGGAATCAACGCACAGGTGATGCCGTAGTCTTCCTCATCGCCCAGCAAACCATCCGGGTCGAACATGCGGAACGCCAGGCCGACCACCGTGGCAATCGGCGCCAGGGTGATCCAGCGTTTCTCAAAGTTGAGCCGGATGCCCAGCACTTCCTTACCGTCAACTTCCTGCTTGCAGACAATGCCGGTGTCCGGCAGGGAGGTGGCGTCCGAACCCGCGCGGGGACCGGTCAGACCGAAACAGGGGATCTCACGCCCGTCCGCCAGGCGCGGCAGATAATGGTTCTTCTGCTCCTCGGTACCATACTTGACCAGCAGCTCACCCGGGCCGAGGGAATTCGGCACGCCTACGGATACCATCAGCATCTCGTTGGCCGCCAGCTTCTGCAGCACCGCGGTTTGAGCCTTGGCCGAGAAATGCAGGCCGCCGTATTCCTTCGGGATAATCATGCCGAAGAATTTTTCTTTCTTCAGGAAGTCCCACAGTTCTTTCGGCAGATCAGCACGCTCGACCGCCAGGTCCCAGGCGTTACACATGGAGATGGCCTGGGTGCACTGGTTATCCACGAATGCCTGTTCTTCATCGCTCAGGCCGGTGTTGCGATTGATCAACAGGTTGTGCCAGTCCGGCTGGCCGGTGAACAACTCACCATCCCAGCCCACAGTGCCCGCTTCCAGGGCTACCTTCTCAGTCTCAGAGACTTTCGGCGCCACTTTCTTGAACATGGCGAAAATGCGCGGTGTCAGCCAGCTCTGGCGGAATCCCGGCAGCCCGGCCGCGGCGGTTACGCCGGCACCAATAAACAGAATCAGCGCGAGGGTTCCGGAGGCAAATATCAGGGACAACAGCCCGACCACCACCATCACACCAATGGCCGGCTTGGCGCCGGACTCCCGGCGCGCCACGGTCAGCAGACCGGCCACCGCGATCACGAACAGAATGAAAGTCATCATAAGGTCTCTCTGTCATTCATGGATTGAATATCGAAGACTACATTTCGTTACGTTCAAGGTAACCGATCAGATGATTCCTGACCAGTAATCACATCATGATCAGGCAGTTACAATCACCCGAATGCCTTCCAGGGACAGACTGGCCTGCGTGAGCGCCGATTTTGCCGCCCCGAACTGGTCCCGGAAAAATCCGATCTCTTCGTCCCGGATGGCCGGGTTCACTTTCTTCAGCGCTTCAAGACGACGGATTTCCGGCTCAAACACCCGGTTTAACTGTTCCAGTGCTTTTTCACGCATCGGTTCCAGATGAGGGTCCGCCAGCCCCTCGGCGTGATCAACCATGGTCTCCACCTGTGGCCGGATTTGCGGCACGATCGCCTGCGCAGTGCGCCGGCGGATATTGGAGCAGAGATCGTTCAGGCGGTCATGGGGCAAGGCGGCAGACAGATCGCGACCATTGACGTCCACCAGCAACCGCAGCGGCGACACCGGCAGGTATCGCGACAACTGCAGTGATTCGGGCGCCGGGCAGTGCACCGTGAACAAGGCTTCCAGCAACAGCGTACCCGGCGGCAAGGCCTTCACCGACAGACTGGCCAGCGCAGCCTTGCCGAGGCCGGAGCTGGTCACCGAGTCCATCACACCAGTCACCAGCGGGTGCTCCCAGCTCATGAACGCCATGTCTTCCCGCTCCAGCGCCTGCTGCCGGCTCCAGGTGACGGTCAGACCATCTTCCGGCAATTCGGACACGTGCCCGGCGTGGTAGTGCTCGCCGGGCCTGAGCACATCGGCGTGCTCGGAATGATCTTCTAAATCCACGCCGAGGATGTCGAACGCCTCTATCATGTAGTCCCGCACTTCCGCGGAACCTTCTTCCTGCTCTATCTGGCTAATCAGATCCGTCGCCACATCCGTGCGACAGGAATTCATTTCGATCAGTGCATCGCGACCATTCTGCAGCAACGTACGCAGGCGGTCGGCCTCGGCCCTGGAATCCGCCAGTACGGTGTCCAGTTCTGCAAATTCGCCATCCACCACACGCTGCCATTCGGCCTGGACCTTGTCCTGCACCGCAACGCCAACGGAACAGCTCTCACCAAAGGCATTGAGCCCTTCATGGAACCAGCGGAACTGGGCCTCCTGAACCGTGCCTTCCAGATAGGGAATGTGGATGTCGATAGTGTCGGACTGGCCAATACGATCGAGCCGCCCGATACGCTGCTCCAGCAAGTCCGGGTTGGCTGGCAGGTCAAACAGCACCAGGTGGTGGGCGAACTGGAAGTTGCGCCCCTCACTGCCAATCTCGGAACAGATCAGCGCCTGGGCACCCTGTTCGGTGTCGGAGAAATAGGCCGCCGCCCGGTCCCGTTCGATCAGGCTCAGGTGCTCGTGGAACGCCGCACTGCGGATACCGGCCCGCAGCTGCAGATAATGCTCCAGCGCCATGGCAGTGCTGGCATGGGCACAGATAACCACCACCTTGGCCGGCTTCAGGCTGGTCAGGGTTTTCTCGAGCCAGGCCACGCGGGGATCGTCCGCCAGCCACTGCTCTTCGTCCAGCGCACGTTCCGGCGCCAGATTTTCGAGGCCAAACCGGTGGGGCTGATAACTCTCGGGACACGGCAGGGGGACCGGCAGGGCACGGCGTTCCGGAAAGCCCTGAATCGCAGCGCGGGTATTGCGGAACAGCACGCGGCCGGTGCCGTGACGATCCAGCAGGGCATCAATGATGGCCTGTTGCGGCTCGGGAGTCTTTTCCAGCACCGCCAGTTCGTCACCCAGCCAGTTTTCCAGCGCGGCCCGGTCATCCGCAGCCAGGCTGTCACCGTTATCCTGCAAGCGGCGCACCACCTCATTGATGGCTTCGTACTGCTGCTCTTCCTCGCGGAAGGCCTCCAGATCGTGGAAACGGGCGGGGTCCAGCAGGCGCAAGCGGGCAAAGTGGCTGGCCACGCCCACCTGCTCCGGGGTCGCGGTCAGCAACAACAAGCCCCGGCTGGCCGCCGACAGATCCTCCACCAACTGGTATTCCGGGCTTACCTGCTCCGGACTCCAGGCCAGGTGGTGGGCCTCGTCCACCACCATCAGGTCCCAGCCGGCCGCCACGGCGTCCTTCTGGGCCTGTGGGCTGGACTTCAGGAAGTCGAGGCTGCACAGCACCAGTTGATCGCTTTCAAACGGATTGACCGAGAACGCATCCCCGAACACCTTGTTGACCAGGGCGTCGACGTCGTCCTCACTTTCGGACAACGCATCGTAGCGGCCCTGATCAATAATGGAGAAGCGCAGGTTGAAACGCCGCAGCATTTCCACCAGCCACTGGTGAATCAACGAATCCGGCACCACGATCAACGCCCGTTTCGCACGACCGGTGTGCAGCTGATAGTGAAGAATCAGGCCCGCTTCAATGGTTTTGCCAAGGCCCACTTCGTCGGCCAGTAACACCCTGGGCGCATGACGGCTGGCCACTTCATGGGCAATGTAGATCTGGTGAGGCAGGTGCTGGGTACGGGCCCCAATCAGGCCCTGGGCGGAGGATGCCCGCAAACGATCCTGGTGCTGCAGGGTCGCGACGCGAAGCCGGAAGGCGCCGTTGCGGTCAAACTGACCGGCAAACAGGCGCTGATGGGGCGCCGAGAAATTCACCGAGCTGCTCAGCTTGACCTCGGAGATCTGCTGGATGTCTTCGCCATCGTCGGCGTGGTACATCAGCACGCCGCCCAACTCTTCCACTGCCCGCACGGTATAGCGATCGCCATCGAAGGTCTCGATCTCTTCACCTATCTGGTAAATGATGCGGGACAGGGGGGCGTTATCAATAGCGTAGGTGCGCTCTTCGTCGGCCGCCGGGAACCCGAGCGTCACCCGTCGCCCCGAGATGTCGGTGACAATTCCAAGCCCGAGACCAGTGTCGCTGTGGCTGACCCAGCGCTGGCCGATGACAAAATCCGATGCGTCCAAGAAACCTCCGTCGCGTTTCAATTCAGGGTGTCTGTAAAGTCGTTGCTTGCGTCAGTGTCATTACTTCAGTTGTTTGTAGTCTGCGCCGCTCTCACGCACCCAGTAAGCCGCCGCGCCACACACCGCCGCCGGTACCACCACCAGGTTCAGCACCGGCACCATCGCAGCCAGCGCCACCGGCAGACCAAAACCGAAGGCAGACAGCCGGGTATCACCCAATAGCTTGCGCAACGCGGGGAAACTGACCTTATGATTGTCCGCCGGGTAATCCACGTACTGCAGCGACATCATCCAGCAGTTAAAGAGGAACCACAGCACGGCAGCCACCAGGTTAACCACCGGAATCAGCCCAATGATCAACAGGCCGATGGCCCGCGGCAGGTAGTAGAGAATTTTCTGCACTTCCCGCCACAGGGCGCGGGGAATATCGCGGATGATCTGGCTCCAGCCATCGTCGGTGCTGACTTCCTGGCCGGTGAGATGCTTCTCGGTCAACTCCGCCAGGTAGCCATAGAAGGGCGACCCGATCAGGTTCGCCAGAATGACAAACCCATAGGCCAGCATCAGCAGAATCACCACGCCGTACAGAATCCAGAACAACCAGTCCAGGCTCTGCAGCCAGGCCCAGTCAGGCAACCAACCCATGGCGGCAGCGATCATGGCGGCGAACAGTTCAGCGAGAAAATAAAACAGCAGACCAAACAGCAGGATGTTGATAATCAGGGGAATAACCACGAACAAGCGCAGGCCAGGCTGGCGAATCAACCTGAAACCTTCACCGAGGTAGCCCAGGCCACGAAAAAAGTTTCCCTTCAACATAGGTGGCATTACCTCCGCTTCAATGACAGTGACGGGGCGCAAAGCATACCATGTTGCCACCCTCACCACAGCCCGATGAGATCCCGGATTCGCAGATGTGAGAATATCTCCAGTTTTTTTGTGCGATATTTCCTACAAGCGCGTAAGCCCTTGCGGAAACATTGCGTAGGCACTCCGATCACACAAAACCGCAACTAAACTAACTCACTGTTTTACCTAAATTAACCAAAGGCGTCATACAAATGACGGCGCAAGGACCTGCGTATGTCACACGTTTGTCAGACCAGGGTTGCTATAGTGGATTCGTCAGGGATGACAGGGAAACGGAAGACGCACAGGACGCACCCCGGCAATTGGATGCAGGGAGAGGCAGGGACACATGGACGCCTCGCTTAAGGGAAATTTTTCTGGATAGCTGGCTCGGACGCCGGCACCACGGAGTGGCTCAAGGATAACGCAACACGGCAGTTGCAAATTTCGCAAGGACGCGACGACCTGTTCCGAAAAGGGCAGCCTGAGGGTTGCCCTTTCTTTTTCTATGCTCCCGGCAACCCTTCCACCAGATATATCCGGACCTGATTGAATTCTTCGAACTCGTTGAGATCCGGCCAGGTTCTGCCTTCAATCACCGTTTGACGCTGGTACCGCTCGTCACCCAGATTCTTGACCCGAGAATCCGCAAGCAGCACCTGGGGGGCGGCGCTGTGAAATGCCTGTAACAACGGCTTGTTTTCAGGATCGTAGAGCACGTCCGCCGCCGTCACCACGTCGATGCCTTCCGGCTTTGCATGCCAGTCTCCACACAGAGTTACCGCAACATTGTTCAGACGCGCATTAGCCGTAGCGGCATCGAGCGCAGCTGGGTCAATATCACAGACGATGGCCTCAGTTGCGCCAGCCATCGCAGCGGCGATCGCCACCACACCGGAGCCGGAACCGAAATCCAGCACCCGCTTGCCCGCCACCCGTTGCGGATTCGCCAGGATCCAGGCCGCCAACACCTGCCCACTTGCCCAGCAAAAGGACCAGTAGGCAGGTTCCGCCACCACAGCCTGTGCTTCCTCATGACTCAGCGGCCCTTCCAGCACCGTGGGATCAAACAGATAGAGGGCAATTTGCGGACACCCGGCCGGTCGGGTAACCGCAACCCGCCCACGGCTGAGGGTCTTCTGCAGGTGGTGATTGAGTACGTCCTCGTTCATCACGACTCCGGATCACTGGTTATGAAAGCGCTGCATTGTAGCTTGCGCCAGCGGACAGCCATACCTGTGGGCGAGCAAAAAACCACCGTCTCCGTTATACTGCAGCGACATTTTTCCTACGACCCAAACCACTGAAATGGCTTCCAGACCCGATACCGACGATTACCTCTCCCTGTTCCTGAATGACACCCCGATGATGGACGTCCGCGCCCCGACGGAGTTCGGCAAGGGCAGCTTCCCGTGCGCGGAAAATGCGCCGCTGATGAATGACGAGGAACGTCACCGGGTCGGCATCTGCTATAAGGAAAAGGGCCAGGACAAGGCCATTGAACTCGGCCACCAATTGGTTTCCGGCGACATCAAGGGCCAGCGCATTGAGGCCTGGAAGCGCTTCATTGCCAACCACCCCGACGGCTATCTGTTCTGCTTCCGGGGCGGCCTGAGATCACGGTTAACGCAACAGTGGATCCGGGATTCAGGCATCGATTACCCGCTGATCAAGGGGGGTTACAAGGCGCTTCGCCGTTTCCTGATCGACAGCCTGGAATCCATGATAGCGTCTTCCGGGTTCATCATCCTGAGCGGCCGCACCGGCACCGGGAAAACCCGGGTGCTGCAGCAGCTGCCCAACCCGGTGGATCTGGAAGGTCTGGCCAACCATCGGGGTTCCAGTTTCGGCAGGAAGGTGACGCCCCAACCTTCGCAAATCGACTTCGAAAACCGGCTGGCGGTGGCCATGCTCAAGGCCACACATCGTATCGGTGGCCCGATTTACCTGGAGGATGAAAGCCGGCTTGTGGGACGCTGTGTCCTGCCGGAAAGCCTGAGGGAGCGAATGTCCGAAGCGCCCCTGATGGTGCTGGAGCAGCCAATGTCGGAGCGGATTGCTATTATCCGCGAAGATTATGTCGAAAACATGCTTGCCGATTATACTGCCCGGGACGGCTCCGAGGCCGGCTGGCTGAACTTCCATGACTACCTGCTCAGCGCACTGGACCGGATCCGCAAGCGACTGGGCGGGGAAAGGCACAAACACCTTCGGGAGTTGATGACCGAAGCTCTGGATCAACAGCGGGACAAGGGCGATCCGGGCGGTCACAATCGATGGATCCAGGCACTGCTGGAAGACTATTACGACCCGATGTACGACTATCAGCTGAGTCAGAAGAAGGGGCGGATTATGGTCCAGGGCCCTCCGGCTACCATCATTGACTGGGCCAATCGCTAAACGGTTTCGTAGGGAACCTCGAATATTCACCTGAAAAACTAACGAAGAACAAGGAGTCGCCTGATGGAAGACCTGTTTGGTGCGGATGGAAGAGCTTCTGAGATCATTGATCAGGGCATTGCGCTGATCATGGCCTACGCCCCCAAAGTTGTGCTTGCGATCATTACCCTGATTGTCGGCCTCTGGCTGATCAATCGTTTTATTGGTGTCCTGGATGCCAAGCTTGGGCAGAAAGACCCGACACTCAACAAGTTCCTGTGCGGCCTGATCGGGGCCATACTGAAGATCCTGCTGCTGATATCCGTTGCTTCCATGGTTGGCATTGCCACGACGTCGTTCATCGCCGTCATTGGTGCCGCCGGCCTGGCCGTTGGCCTGGCACTGCAGGGCAGTCTGGCCAACTTTGCCGGTGGGGTACTGATCCTGATTTTCAAGCCGTTCAAAGTGGGTGACACCCTTGAGGCACAAGGTTTCCTTGGCGCCGTGGCAGAAATCAGCATTCTTTATACCGTCGTCAACACCTTTGACAACCGCCGCATCGTGATCCCCAACGGCAGCCTTTCCAATGCCACTCTGATCAACGTCAGCATCTACGACAAGCGTCGCTGCGACATGACCTTCGGCATTGGCTATGACGATGACATCGACAAGGCCAAGGCCATCTGCCAGCGCCTGTTCGAGGAAGACGATCGCTCACTGATGGATCCGCCGCCAAGAATCTGTGTGGGCGGGCTTGGTGACAACTCCGTCGACATCATGTTCCGAGCCTGGGTAGCCACTGACGATCTCTGGCCGTACTACTGGGATATGCAGGAAAAGGTGAAGAAAGCGTTCGATGCAGAAGGCATCACTATCCCATTCCCACAGCGCGATGTACACGTTTACACCCACGCAGCGGAAGCGGGACAAGCGTCTCAATAATACATCCGGTTACTCGCATTCTGCTCAGCCTCAACTAAGCTGACGATAATGGCACTGGTTCTCCACCGGGGAACCAGTGCCAGGCCACCGGGGTCAGGCTTAGAACAACCACCGGCCCCAGTCGCTGTCATTGCTGGTAGGAGGTTGTCACTATGCCGGTACAGCAGTTGAAGGAGTTCCTCGATCAGGCAAACGTGGAATACATGTGCCTGTCCCACCCTCCGGCGTTCACCGCCCAGGAACTGGCCCACCACGTAAAAATTGCCGGTGATCGAGTCGTCAAAACCGTCATCATAGAGCTCGATGGCAAAATGGCCATGCTGGTCATGCCCGCCACCTGGCGTATTCGCTGGGACCGCCTCTCCGGCATCCTTGATACCGATTTTGTCGACCTTGCCGACGAGCAGGAATTCCAGGACCGCTTTCCCGATTGCGAAGTCGGCGCCATGCCCCCCTTCGGCAATCTGTTCGAAATGTCAGTCTATTGCGCCGAAGCCCTGACGGAACAGCAGGAACTGGCATTTGCCGCAGGCACGCATACCGAATCGGTACACATGAAAACCACCGATTTTCTGGAACTGGTGCAGCCGATGGTGCTCAACCAGGGGTTCACCAAACCGGGCGCCCAGAAACCGGCCTGGCTGGCAAAAGGCCGTCGTCGCCCGGAACACCTGCCCAGAACTCGGGTACCAAGGGCCGCCGGCTACTGACCGACGGTGCCGGACAGCGTCGGGTCGCTTGTCTGAAATCTTCCATCGCGTAAACTGGAAGCCTCAGACAGGAACCCGTTATGACTCAAGCTTTTGACATAGTTGTTGCCGGTGCCGGCATGGTGGGTGCAGCCCTGGCCACGGGCCTGGGCCAGAGCGGTTTCCGCGTGGCTCTGGTCGACAAAGCCGGCGCTCCATCCTTCGACACCAGCTCGCCTCCCGACATTCGTGTTTCCGCCCTCAGCGCCGGGAGTGAACGCTACCTGCAGCAACTCGGCGCCTGGCCACGGATGTTGGCCATGCGAACCACGGTATACCGACGTCTTGCGGTCTGGGACCAGACGCAACACCCCCTCAGCAACCTCATCCCCCGCAAACTGGGCGAGGTCGTCTTTGACGCTGCCAGCCTCTCGACCACCCATCTGGGCCACATTGTTGAGAATCGGATCACCCAGCAGGCGCTGTGGCAATGTGCGGAAGAGCCGCCCTCCGTGACCGTTCTCTCGGGCAACGGCGTGACCACTGTGGATAACGGCAACGACCGGGCAACCGTGACCCTGGAAGATGGTAGCGAACTGACCTGTGAACTGGTGATTGGCGCCGACGGTGCCCTGTCACGGATACGGGACATGGCGGGCATTGGTGTCACCCGTGACCAGTATGCCCAGCAGGCCATGGTCGTCTCGGTGCGTTATCTGGGGCCGGTGGAAGACATCACCTGGCAGGCCTTCCACCCCTCCGGCCCCCGGGCCTTCCTGCCGCTGCACAGCGCCGGCGATCAACACCCCGGAGAAAGCTGGGCATCACTGGTCTGGTACGACGCTCCCGGAGAACTCGCCCGACTGAAGTCGCTGGATACCGAATCACTGATGGCGGAGATCCAGAAGGGCTTCCCCACTGACCTGCCACCACTGACACACGTCGATGCCCGGGCCAGTTTCCCCATCGCCCGGCAACACGCCAAACAGTACAGCAATGGGCGCGTGGTTCTGGTCGGCGACGCCGCCCACACCATCAATCCATTGGCCGGACAGGGAGTCAATCTCGGTTTCCAGGACGCCGCCTGT
Organism: Marinobacter alkalisoli; assembly: GCF_045449855.1. NCBI lineage: Bacteria > Pseudomonadati > Pseudomonadota > Gammaproteobacteria > Pseudomonadales > Marinobacteraceae > Marinobacter > Marinobacter alkalisoli. Next base: position 36,664 of record NZ_JBJJLC010000054.1, read on the forward strand.
CTGCAGTCCCTGATTCGCGAGGCCCGACGGGCCGGCTGCGATCTCGCCGACCCACAGTGGCTAGCACGCTACGAGCAGCAACGACGCCCCGCCAACCGCCGTATGATGCTGGCGATGGACGCCTTCTACCACCTGTTCAGCAACCGCATCCCGCCGGTTCACCTGTTACGCAACCTCGGCCTGGGGGCGGCCCGCGCCCTGCCCTTCGCCCGCAACCAGGTCGCCCGCTACGCCATGGGGATCGACGAGGAACTGCCGGCGGTTCTCAAACAGATCACTGCCCGTTTACCGGGGCTGAATCAGTTCTGAAACCGGTATAAAAAAACCAAGGAGCCATACATGTCAGAAACGATTTTCACCAAGATCATCAACCGGGAAATTCCGGCAGACATTCTCTACGAGGACGACCTCAGCCTGGCGTTCAGTGACATCAATCCACAGGCGCCGGTGCATTTTCTGGTGATCCCGAAAAAGCCCATCGCCACCATCAACGACCTCACCGAAGACGATCGTGAGCTGGTTGGGCACTTATATCTGGTAGCAGCGAAGATCGCCAAGGAAAAGGGGGTAGCAGACGATGGTTATCGGGTGGTGATGAACTGCGGCGAAAACTCCGGGCAGACAGTGTTCCACATCCACCTGCATGTGCTGGCCGGCAAGCCACTGGGGTGGCCTCCGTATACTGACAAGATGAAGCAGGCCTGAGGCTTGGGAGTAGGCAAGCGGGCCGGTAATGCTGTTTGGGACACGCTCAAGGCATCCATGCGCGCTTAGCTTTGGCCATCCCTGGCCAAAGATAGTCCCAAACAGCATTACCGGCCCACTTGCTCGTACCTTGGTACCAATGCTTCGAAAAGACTTGAGCGCACTTCGGTGATGGTAAATCCGGGCTTCTCCCAATCCTGGTTGGCCGGTGTGCGGTTCGGCTTTCCGGGACTATCTTTCGCCATGGATGGCGAAAGCTAAGCG
>NZ_JBJJLC010000055.1:0-6194 GCF_045449855.1 Marinobacter alkalisoli
GGCCAGGTCTATGTCGGCCTGATCACCGACCTGTCCTACAGCAATCCGCACCTGAGCCCGTTCGATGAATTCCAGCGCCTCAAGCTGCACCCGGAGTTCAAACAGTATCTGGAAGGCGGCAAGCGTGTTTCCTACGGTGCCCGCGCCATCACCAAGGGCGGCTTCAACTCCCTGCCGAAGATGAGCTTCCCGGGTGGCCTGTTGCTGGGCTGTGATGCCGGCACCCTGAATTTCTCCAAGATCAAGGGCTCCCACACCGCCATGAAATCTGGCCTGCTGGGCGCGGAAGCGGTGTTCGAAGCATTGAAGGAAGGCAAGTCCGGTGAGGAAATCACCAGCTTTGCCGATCGCTTCAAGGACAGCTGGCTCTACAAAGAACTGTATGACGAGCGCAACTTTGGCCCGGCCATGCACAAATTCGGTAATGTGGTTGGCGGCGGCATCGCCTTCTTCGAGCAGAACATCCTGCATCGCAGCCTGCCGTTCACCCTGCACGACACCATCCCGGATTACGCCACCCTGAAGCCGGCGTCCGAGGCCAAGAAGATCGATTACCCGAAACCGGATAACACCCTGACCTTCGACAAGCTGTCGTCGGTGTTCATTTCCAACACCAACCACGAGGAAGATCAGCCGGTTCACCTGAAACTGACCGATCCGGACATTCCGCTGAAGGACAACCTGCCCAAGTACAACGAGCCCGCGCAGCGTTACTGCCCGGCCGGCGTATACGAGGTGGTTGAAGCCGAAGACGGCAGCGGCAAGAAGTTCCAGATCAACGCCCAGAACTGTGTTCACTGCAAGACCTGTGATATCAAGGATCCTGCCCAGAACATCAACTGGGTGACTCCGGAAGGGGGCGGCGGGCCCAACTATCCGAACATGTAAGTTCGGTTTCCGGTACAAAAAACGGCCCTTTATGGGTCGTTTTTTTGTTTGGGGTGTCGGATTTTTAGATGTCGGATTACGGCTTCGCCTAATCCGACCTACCGGAGATTAACCCAACATCCGTGTAGGTCACTGAGATGGTCTCCTCCCCTCTTAATCGGCGTCGCGATGCGCCAGCCGGAAGTACCCTTTCCATCCCAGCAGGTAGCTGCGGAGTTTCTCTACCACCTGTTCAATACTGCGCCCGCCATTGCGGCGGGTCAGTTGCCTGATCCTCCGCTTGAACGCCTGTAACGCCTTGGTTGATACCGCTCGTCGAAGTCTCCATCCCTCCCTTGCCAGAGGGCATAGCCGAGGAACTTGCGACCGAACACGCTGGTCACCGCGCTCTTGGCTTCGTTAATCACCAGGCGCAACTTTCCATAACAGCGGCGGAGTAACTGCATGACCCGTACTCCCGCCTTGTGACTGAGAACGTAGACGTTACAGTCATCGGCGTAACGAGCGAAGCAGTGCCCCCGGCGTTCCAGCTCTTTATCCACCTCGTCCAGCAGAACGTTGGCCAGCAACGGCGACAGTGGCCCGCCTTGCGGCGTACCCTCATGCCGATCCATGACCACGCCGCCATCCATGATGCCCGTGTTCAGATACGCACGTACCAGCCGGATGACTCCAGGGTCGTTTATGCGTTTCTCAGGCGGTCGATCAGGATGTCGTGGTTGACCCGGTTGAAGAACTTCGACAGGTCGACGTCCACCACGATATGGCGGCCCTGTTGGGCGTAGCGCTGCGCAGCTAACACGGCGTCGTGGGCCCGACGGCCCGGACGGAAGCCATGGCTGTGCTCGCTGAAGGTGGGATCCATCAGAGGTTGCAGACTTGCAGCAGTGCCTGTTGAATCAGACAGTCGGTGACGGTGGTATACCCAGTTCCCGTTCACTGCCGTCCGGTTTCGGGATGCCTAGCCGACGAACGGGTTGTGGCCGGTAGGAACCTTCCAGCAGTTGCTGGCGAAGCTCCGGCCACGCCCATTGTAGGTATTCGGCCGTCTGGTTTATATCCAGGCCGCCGATACCCGCCGCTCCCTTGTTGGCCTTCACGCACTTCCATGCCCGTTGCATATTCTCTCGTGCGAAGACCTGTTCCAGCAGGCTTCGCCTTGGCCACAAGAGCTTCGCGGCTTCTTGCACGCTCGCCCTGCCCGGCAGCGCCTTGTATTCGGTTCTTGTCCATCGGCTCACGGTTTACGCTCCACGCTTTCTCCCCACGATCGGTCGCCCTTCCGCAGTTGCGCTTCACTTCGTTCGCTGTGGCCAGCTCACGGGAGGACTTTCACCTCCAGGAGTGCGCCCGTGCCAGGCGCACAAAAAAACCCCGTAAAAACGGGGTAAGGCTAGCGCTGTGCTGGAGGGAGAAGCAAGCAGTGTTGACTGCCGGCCTCCAAATCTACAGTTTCCATTATGCACAGTGGGGATTACACGGGCGTGGCCGGTGAATTACGTTTTGGTCAGGGATATGGTCGTCAGCCTGCGGATTAGGTTGCGCACTCTAGAGAATGGGAATAGCGTTTGAGGTCAGTATATTTGAAACCTTTCCACAATGATCACGGGGAACACGCATGAACACCCAGAAACTGATGAACACTGCCCTGAACAGCCTGGACGCCCTGGGTTACCGGCTGGACCAGTACGGCATCACCGGTAAGGTGAACCGACACAATCTGGCCGCCTTCATCATGCTGGAACAAAAGCACCTGGAAGGTGAGTGGGACAGCATTCAGGTTCGACTGGATCGCCGGCGCGCCCAGGTTGAGAGCCTTGTGCGTCCGGTGCTGAATCAGGTCAACCGCTTCCGCGGCGCTGCCAGCTGATCAGACCCTTGATCAGACTTTTGAAAGTTCCGACGGGGAGTTTCTCTGCTCCCCGCCATCCGCTCCATCCTGCGGATCAGCCTGGGTTGTGCGAATACGCTTCTTCTCAACCACATAGGCTGGCAGGCGAATAGTCACCGTCAGCCCGGGATTCTCCTCTCCCGGCCGGTGGTCCGACAGCTCAATCCTTGCCTGATGAATTTCCGCCACGGCACTCACCAGACTCAGTCCCAGCCCATTACCGGGTGATGAACGGCTCTTGCCGACCCGATAGAAACGCTGGAAGACCTGTTCCTTCTCGTCATCCGGTATACCGATTCCACTGTCGCTGACTTCAAACAGGCAATCGTCACCCTCACGGCGAACCGCCACCCGAATGGCGCCCGTTTCCGGGGTATATTTGATGGCGTTGTCGATCAGATTGCTGACCATCTGGAACAGCAGGTCCCGATCACCTTCAATCATCACCTGACTTTCCAGGGACTGCTCGAACACCTGATCCTTGTCTTCCGCCAGCGCTTCGTAGAGTTCGCAGGCATCGCTCACCAGACCATCCAGGGACACAGGCTTCATGTCCGCGGTGTTGCCCCGGGTTTCCAGCCGCGCGATCCGCAACAGGGCGTTGAACGTGGCCAGCAGTTGATCCGCCTCGGCCACCGCGCGGCCGGCCTGCTCCCGGGCCTCGTCGTTATCGACAGACATCAGGGTGTTCTCGAGCTGGTTACGCAACCGGGTCAGCGGGGTTCGCAGGTCGTGGGCAATACTATCGGAGACGTGGCGGATGCCTTCCATCAGGTAGACGATCCGGTCCAGCATCTGATTCAGGTTCTCCGCCAGCTGGTCAAAATCATCGTCGGTACCCCGGGTGGGAATACGCAGCGACAGGTGGCCGTTCATGATTCGCCGGGAGGTATTATTGATCACTTCTATGCGCCGGGTCGTACTTCGACTCATCAGGAAGCCGCCCAGCAGGGCCAGTGCCAGGGTAATGCCCATCCCCCAGTTAATGGCGGTTTCAATGACGCGCTTGAGGTTGGTGAGTTCATCCACGTCGCGGCCGACCAGCAACCGCAACCCTCCCTGTACCTCGAAGATACGGGCACGGGCCAGGCGTTCCGGGCCTCGCCAGCCCACCGACTCGTTCAGGGTGAAATTGATCCAGCCACTTTCCGACCGCGCACCCTCCGGCCAGGTTTCGATATTGCCGGCCAGTTTGAGGAAGTCATCAGTGGTGAGCAGATAGATGGATTTGGCGTTGGGATCCCGCGCCACACGCTCGCGGATAATGGTAATCAGACCATTAATGCCGCGACCGCGGTATTGCTCCGCGAGACCGGCGATCTCGGCCTCGATGGTTTGGTCCGTCTGGGCGGTCATGAAACCGGCAGTGCGCCAGTAAATGAACGCCAATAGCAGGAATACCGAGGTGGCAAACACCACCATGTACAACAGTGCTAACTGGAAGGACGACGTCCGGAGCTGGCTAAGCAGTTTCACGCAGCATATACCCTGCACCCCGTATGGTCTGCAGCAACGGAGTCTCGAATTCCTTATCGATCTTGGCTCTCAGCCGGCTGATATGCACGTCAATCACGTTGGTCTGGGGATCAAAATGATAGTCCCAGACTTTTTCCAGCAGCATGGTGCGGGTCACCACCTGGCCGGCGTTGCGCATCAGGTATTCCAGCAGACGGAATTCCCGGGGTTGCACATCAATATTCTGACCAGCCCGCTTGACGGTTCGCGCCAGCAGGTCCATTTCCAGGTCCGCCACCCGCAGCACGGTTTCGGTCTCCGCCGACTGACGGTTACGACGCACCAGCGATTCAATGCGGGCCAGCAGTTCGGTAAACGAGAACGGCTTGGTCAGGTAATCATCACCACCGCCACGCAGCCCCTCAACCCGGTCATCCACATCGCCCAGCGCGCTGAGGATCAGCACCGGCACCTGGTTTCCGGTGGCCCGTACGGTCTTGATGATCGCCAGTCCATCCATCCCCGGCAGCATGCGGTCCACGATCATGATGTCGTAATCCTCACTGGCCGCCATCATCATCCCTTCCTTGCCGTCGGCCGCATGGTCGACCACGAAGTCCGACTCCTTCAGGCCTTTGACAAGGTAGCTTGCTACATCCTGATCGTCTTCAATTACCAGCGCTTTCACCGGTTTGTCCTCCCGATAGCGGATTACTTTAAGGATTACATTACAAACAGGGTACGAAGAAGTCGGCAACCCGGCCAGTTACGATCTTGTAAGAGGGTGTCGCCTATGGCGACGGTCACGACACCTTCTGAAACCAACCAGGCTCTCAGCCGTCGTGGTTGCGGGGCGATACCCCGCACTCAATCAGCCTTTGTACCCCAGTTTATCCAGCCCCCGAAAAACATTCGAAAAGTTAATTTCACCGGTCCCGGGCAGAGCTATCAAGGAAAACCCCAACATACAGATTAGCAGCAACGCTCGGCATGATTATTTTCCCGGTTTTCCGAGAGTGCCCATCAAGGCGCCATTCAGATGCTCCAGCTCCAGCAACAGGCCGCTGTGGTCGACATCACTATGACCATTGGCCACCAGTGACTGGTATTCATTATGCACCTGCTGCGCCAGCGGCAGGGTCAGGTTCTCGGCCCTGGCCTCATCCAGAATCATCCGCATGTCCTTGAGCTGAATACGGGCCGGCGCGCCAGGCGCGAAATCACGATCAATCATGCGCTGGCCATGCAATTCCAGAATACGGCTGCCGGCAAAACCGCCCATCAACGCCTCCCGCACCGCCGCCGGATCGGCACCGCCTTTCGCCGCCAGCAACAACGCTTCCGACACCGCCCCAATAGTGATGCCCACAATCGCCTGATTGGCCAGCTTGGCCAACTGTCCGGAGCCAACAGGACCGATCCTGGTGCACTTGCCGAGCACCTCGAAAACAGGGCGGGCGCGGTCCACATCCTGCTCCGAACCACCAGCCATGATGCTCAGACGGGCCTCGGTCGCCCCCACCGTTCCACCCGACACCGGTGCATCCACATAGCCCGCTCCCTTTTCCGCCGCAAGTTCGGCGTGACGACGTGCTACAGACGGCTGAACAGAGCTCATATCGATCACCAGTGTGTCAGGCTTCAATGCCGCGATTGCTCCCTGCTCTACCAGCACCTGCTCCACCACATCGCTGTTTTCCAGCATGGTAATGACGACATCCGCATCCCGGACGGCCTGTTCTGGTGAATCCGCAATGGTGACCTCATCCTTGAACGGATCGCACTTACTGGCGGTACGGTTCCACAAAGTCATGGAAAACCCGGCATCCAGAAGATTCCGTGTCATAGGCGCACCCATCAAACCGATGCCCAAAAAAGCAATGTGAGGACGTTTCGTAGTCATAATTGTCGAACCTTACTCCAAATGTTGGAGAAGCGAGTGGGCAGGCGTTTCCAAAAC
>NZ_JBJJLC010000056.1:0-4892 GCF_045449855.1 Marinobacter alkalisoli
GTGTTTTGGAAACGCCTGCCCACTCGCTTCCACCCCAAGGTTTATTTTGTTCAATTATACAAACAAAAACGCCACCAACCTGAATCAGGATGGTGGCGTTCTGGAATATCCGGGTGCCTCAGTATCAGGCCGGTACGGCTTCCACCATACTCGTCCGGATCTTCTTCATGGCGTTCTTCTCAAGCTGCCGGATTCGCTCGGCAGAAACACCGTACTTATCAGCCAGTTCGTGCAGCGTGGACTTGCTCTCGGACAGCCAGCGCTCCCGCAGGATATCCTGACTGCGCTCATCCAGAGTTCCCAACGCGTGCATCAGACGACCGTTGGAATCCTCCGACCAGTCCGCGTTTTCCAGCTGCACCGCCGGATCGCCGCGCTGATCCTGCAGGTAATAAGCCGGCGCCTGGTAGGCATTGTCGTCGTCATCGTCCTGCGGACCATCAAAGGCGGTATCCTGGGAAGCCAGCCGGCCCTCCATCTCCCGCACAACTTTCGGTTCCACGCCAAGATCTTCCGCCACGGCATGCAGCTCATCGTGACTGAGCCACGCCAGGCGCTTCTTCTGGCTGCGCAGGTTAAAGAACAGCTTGCGCTGGGCCTTGGTGGTAGCCACTTTCACAATGCGCCAGTTGCGCAGGATAAACTCGTGGATCTCCGCCTTGATCCAGTGCACCGCGAAGGACACCAGACGTACACCGTACTCCGGGTTGAAGCGCTTGACGGCCTTCATCAGCCCCACGTTGCCTTCCTGGATCAGGTCGGCCTGGGCCAGGCCATAACCGGAATAGCTGCGGGCAATGTGGATCACAAACCGCAAATGAGAGAGCACCAGCTGACGAGCTGCGTCCACGTCACCCTCATAGTGGAGACGCTCAGCAAGCTCACGCTCTTCTTCAACAGACAATACCGGAATCCTGCTCGCAGCCTGGATGTAAGACTCGAGATTGGCACCCGGAACCAGTCTGTCAATCAGCTGTAAACTCGTACCCATGCTTTTAACCTCCGAACCTGACGACCGTTAAATATACCAAGTGATTCTTTGATCGCCAAGACCTTAAAAAGTTCTTGGAATTTCCCAGTAACACCTTTAAAAACAACTGACTGGAAATTTCCGCTTTGTATCTTAAATAGAGACACTACGCCCTTTGCCGCAAATTCTACAATACGGTTTTCCCGCAATCCCGAATTAACCTCCAGCGACCTCTCCGGGCTCAATATCGTCCAAATGGCGCTTGACCGCTACCCAGGCCCCCAACCAGCCTAACAGCATGGCCACAATAAGCAACGCAAGCGCACCATCGAAAGTCAGACCATTAAGGGAAAAGTCGCTGCGGTATAACCCCGCCAGCCGCTCAACCGGGCCGCTGAGCCACCACAACGACAATTGCAGCAGAATCCAGGCCACCACACCGCCACCAAGGCCAAACCAGGCCCCGGTATACAGGAACGGGCGGCGCACAAAGGCGTCGGTGCCGCCCACCATTTTCGCCACCAGGATCTCGTCACGGCGGTTTTCGATTGCCAGCCGTACGGTATTGCCAATCACCAGCACCACCGCCGCCGCCAGCAACAGGGCCAGGGCCCAGACCGCACGAGCCAGCAGGTCCGTCATGGCGTTCAAGCGCTGCAGCCAGCCCAGATCCACCTGCACGCGCTCAACACCGTCCAGGCCCTGCAGGCGGGTGACCAGCGTCTCCACACCGCCAGTACTGCGAGAGGCTTCATCCGGTGTCACCAGCAGGGTATGGGGCAACGGATTGCCTTCCAGATAATCCAGCGCATCATCAAGACCGGAGGAGACCCGGAACTCCGACAGCGCCTGCTCCTTGTCGATCAGTTCCACCTCCAGGATACGGCTGTCATCCAGCACCTCGGCCCGCAGTTCGCGGGCGCGCTCCAGCGAGACATTCTCACCCATATAGGCGGTAATGCGGGCACTGCTCTCCCAGCCGGCACTGACGCCCTGCAAACTGGTCAGCAGTAACAACAGCGCTACCGGCAGCGCCAGGGCTACCCCCATCACCATCCAGGTCATGGAACTGGCGACCGGGGTACGCCAGAGCCGCTCGGCACTGTCCCGGGCCACCTTGCGGTGATGCACCAGGTAACTCTCCGCCAGCTCCTGCCAGGGCGACGGGCCCTGCCTTGCGCCTTTGCGTTTACGGGGATCAGGCGCCATGGCCACCTCCCGCAATCAAACGGCCGTGATCCAGGGTCAGGGTCCGGCGCTGCATATCATTGATCAGGGCAATATCGTGACTGGCAATCAGCACCGTCACGCCCACCTGACTGAACTGGGCGAACAGGCGCATGATGTCCGCCGACAACTCCGGGTCCAGGTTACCGGTGGGCTCATCCGCCAGCAGCACCGGGGGCTTGTTCACCACCGCGCGGGCGATGCCGACGCGCTGCTGCTCACCGCCGGACAACTGCAGGGGGTTCATCTTTTCCTTGGTCAGCAGCCCGACCTTGTCGAGCGCGGCCCGCACCCGGCGGCCAATGTCCCGCGCCGGTACCCCCATCACTTCCAGGGGCATGGCGACGTTGTCGAACACCGTGCGATCGAACAACAGCTGGTGATTCTGGAATACCACGCCAATGTGGCGACGAATGTAGGGAATCTGGCGCTTGGGGAGCTTGTTCAGCACCTGCCCGCCGACGATCACCTCGCCGGCACTGGGGCGCTCCATCACCATGACCAGCTTGAGCAGGGTACTCTTGCCGGCGCCGGAATGGCCGGTCAGGAACGCCAGCTCGCCCCGGTCCAGGCTGAAGTTCACCTGCCGCAGGGCGGTATGGTCGCTGTCGTAGCGCTTGGTGACCTGACGGAATTCAATCATTAGCCGTTACTGCATTACTGGTCGTCAAACAGGGCATCCACAAAGGTTTCCGCATCGAAACTGCGCAGATCCGCCACTTGTTCACCCACACCGATAAAGCGGATGGGCAGCTGCAGCTGACGCGCGATAGCGAACACAATACCACCCTTGGCGGTGCCGTCCAGTTTGGTCAGGGTAATACCGCTGACACCCACTGCCTGCTGGAACACCTGGGCCTGGCTCAGGGCGTTCTGGCCGGTACCGGCATCGAGCACCAACATCACCTCATGGGGGGCGGTGTCATCCAGCTTCTTCATCACCCGAACGACCTTTTCCAGCTCGTTCATCAAATTCTCTTTGTTCTGCAGTCGGCCGGCAGTATCGGCAATCACCACATCCACCTCGCGGGACTGGGCAGACTGGATGGCATCGAAGATCACCGAAGCACTGTCGGCACCGGTATGCTGGGCCACCACCGGCACGTTATTGCGCTCACCCCAGACCTGCAACTGCTCCACTGCGGCGGCACGGAAGGTATCACCCGCCGCCAGCATCACCGACTTGCCCTCATCCTGGAACTTCCTGGTGAGCTTGCCGATGGTGGTGGTCTTGCCGACACCGTTCACACCCACCATCAGGATCACATAGGGCTGCTTCTTCGCATCCAGCTCCAGCGGCTTGGTGACATCCTTCAGCAGGCCATGAAGCTCATCGCGCAGGGCCTTACGCAGCGCCGCGCCGTCCTTGAGCTGATTACGCTCCAGCTTGTCAGTAAGGGATTCAATGATTTCCGACGTGGCGGTGACACCAACATCCGCCATCAGCAGCGTGGTTTCAATCTCCTCCAGCAGATCCTCGTCGATCTTCTTGCCGACGGCGAACAGATCGGATAATCCGGTGGACAACGTCGCGCGGGTTTTACCCAGGCCCTGGCGGATACGCTCTAAAACACTGACCTGCGGCTCTTCCGGAGCCGGCTCCGGTTCCGCGGCAGGCGCAGGGGCTGGCTCGACTTCCGCCACAGGTGCCTCTGCGGACGGCGCCTCGGGCGCGGATGCTTCCGCCTGTTCACGTGCGGGTTCGGCGCCCGGCTGTGGCTCAGGCTTTTTCTGGGGTACCGGTTTGGGCCGGGGAATACGCTTCCGGTTGCCGGCCAGGTCCAGAGCAAAAACGAGGACAAGAAGGGCCAACAGGCCAATTGAAATCCACTCTGCGGTCATACTCATTCCATCGGTTAAAATTGGCGGGACAAAAGAAAGCCGACATTCTAGCAGACTGTCGGAGGTAATTGGGGCCCATGCCAACGGCAACCCGGATGGCGACAGGACGATTTTCCGTTACCATGTCGCCATTCCAGAAACAGCGGCGGACAGCAGGAACCATGGGGCGGAAACCAAGGCAACAGAAAAGCGCACGGACCGGACACAGCGGGACAGCGAAAGCCGCCGGCGGCGGTGAATTGCGAATCATCGGCGGCGACTGGCGCAGCCGCAAACTGCGTTTCCCGGAAACCGGCGGCGTACGCCCCACCCCCGCCCGCACCCGGGAAACCCTGTTCAACTGGCTGAATTACCAACTGGCCGGCAGCCGCTGCCTCGACCTCTTCGCCGGCTCCGGCGCTCTCGGCCTGGAAGCCCTGTCCCGGGGTGCCGGCACAACCGTATTCGTCGACCACACACCGGCACTGGCCCAGGCCCTGCGCGGTAACCTGCGGCTGTTAAAATCAGAAAAGGGAGAAGTGATCTGCCAGAGCGTCGACGCCTTCCTGGCCCAGCCACCGGCCGAACCGTTCGACATACTGTTCATGGACCCGCCCTTTCGCCAGGGCTGGCTGGAAAAGCTGTTCCCGCTGATCGCTGATTATGGCTGGGTCAGACCCGGCGGCTGGATCTACGTGGAACATGAAAGCGAACGGACAACCCCGGAAACACCCGAAAACTGGACCCTGCACAGACAAAAGTCCGCCGGCCAGGTCACTTATTGCTTATTCAAAACAGAAGAATCAGAAGGTACTTGAAGGGAAACAAAGATATCTCACAAAAGTCAGACAGGTCTCGGGGTGGGGTGCCTTTT
>NZ_JBJJLC010000057.1:0-53756 GCF_045449855.1 Marinobacter alkalisoli
CCCACCCCGAGACCAGCCCCACCCTTTTGCAGGCTACAATGGCCAGCCTGCAAAAGGGCAGAAAGACATTAAGCTGAAGGCCTGAGAGAGTATGCCCGAAGGTGCGCCGCAAACTCTTCCAGATAGCGAATACCACTGGCCTCCGCCTTCTTGCACCAGTCCGCCAGCGCCTGCATCTTCTCCTGGGGCTTCACCCCGCGCTTACGCCACAGCGCCTGCAGCTCATTACTCATCTCATAAATCTTCCGCAACGCCGCGTTACGCTCCAGCACCGTCTCCAGATGCTCCTGCTCCTTCGGCTTGATCAGCGACACCTCGCGGGACAGCAACTGCTTCAGCTTGCGGTAACGGGGACGAATCTCGTCATCCATCAGCGCCTTCTGCTGACGCAGCACCGGCTCCATAACGCGTTTGCGGTACTGGCGCATGATATCGAAGCGGTTGTTGGCAATGGCCTGAACGGTTTCTACGTCCACTTCCTGCTTGCCCGGCACATAATGGGCAATCGGCTTAAAGCCCTTCGGCTTGGCCAGACCAAACAGCTGGAACAGGCGAATGTAACCCCAGCCAATATCCACTTCGAACCAGCGGCGGGACAGCTTGGAAGAATTCGGATAGGTGTGGTGATTGTTGTGCAGCTCTTCACCACCGATCAGGATACCCAGCGGTGAAATGTTGCGGGCATTGTCCGCACACTCAAAATTACGGTACCCGAACCAGTGGCCGATGCCGTTGACAACGCCCGCCGCCCAGACCGGAATCCACATCATCTGAACCGCCCAGATCCAGATACCGTGAACACCGAACAGCATCAGGTCGATCACCGCCATCAGAGCGACACCCAGCATCTTGTAGCGGCTGTAGACGTTGCGCTCAACCCAATCTTCCGGGGTGCGCTGACCATAACGCTCCAGGGTTTCCGGCGTGGCGGATTCAGCATAGAGCTCAGCGCCCTCGAACAGAACCTTGCGGATACCCAGAACAACCGGGCTGTGGGGGTCTTCCTCGGTTTCGCACTTGGCGTGGTGCTTACGATGGATGGCGGTCCATTCCTTGGTGTTCTGACCCGTGCTCAGCCACAGCCAGAAACGGAAGAAATGTTTCAATACCGGATGCAGATCCAGCGAATTGTGAGCCGAATGGCGATGCAGGTAGAGCGTTACACTTACGATGGTGACGTGGGTCATGCCCAATGCAACCAGGACCAGCTGCATCACCGAAAGGTCAAGGAGACCGTTAAACCACATATTCAATCCTCAATCATAATCGTGGCTCCACCGGCATGAAAACCGGCAAACCGTATTGGGCACTTTAGCGTACAGTTGTAAGCTCCAACAACTGCATTTGGACGAAAATTTGTTACTGATTACACTTAACGGGTTTCAAACCGTTCGTGCATCCCCCAGAGACCGGAGACCCCCGCTTGCCAGAATTACCGGAAGTCGAAACCACGCGCCGTGGTATAGCACCCCACTGTGAAGGACGCACCATCCGACGGGTAACCATCCGCAACCGCAGCCTGCGCTGGCCGATTCCCCGGGAGCTGGACGACCACCTGACCGGCGCCACCATCCACAGCGTCGAGCGACGGGCAAAATACCTGTTACTGAAGGTGGATCAGGGCAGCGCCATTGTACACCTGGGCATGTCCGGCAGTCTGCGGGTGATCACCGACGATGCCCCATTACTGCCCCATGATCATGTCGAGCTGGAGCTGGACAGCGGCATCCGCCTGAGGTTCAACGACCCGCGGCGCTTTGGCTGCTGGCTGTGGTCGGACACCCCCGATCAGCACCCGCTGCTGGCCAGCCTTGGCCCCGAACCCCTGGCGCCGGAATTCACCGGGGCGCTGCTGTTCCGCCTGTCACGGGGCAAACAGACGCCGGTAAAATCCTTCATCATGGATAACCATGTAGTGGTGGGCGTGGGCAACATCTACGCCAACGAAGCCCTGTTCAAGGCCGGCATACACCCCAAACGCAAGGCCGGGCGCATCAGTCTGGACCGCTACAACCGCCTGGTGGACGCCATCCGCGAAACCCTCAGCGCGGCCATCCTGATGGGCGGCACCACCCTGCGGGACTTCGTCAACAGTGAAGGCAAGCCCGGATACTTCGCACAATCGCTGCTGGTTTACGGTCGTGCGGCCCTGCCGTGCGAGGAATGCGGTACGCCGCTGAAGGAAATCCGCATGAACCAGCGCTCCACGGTGTACTGTGGCCGCTGCCAGCGCTGATGCACTCTGAAACAGAAAAATCGTTTGAAAATGCGCAAATATGATTCATAGTTAACAGAGTATCCACATTTGTAGGCTACAATTGTTGTTCATGCGTTCACAGCCTGCGGCCCGGCGACCAACAAAAAGCCAATACGGACTGGCCGACACCAACTGGAAAGACAGGCAAGATTTCAGGAGACACAAGAAATGACCGGTACAATTTCCCGCATAGCGATGACAACCCTGGCAGTTTGCCTGCTGACCTTTTCTTCCCTTGGCCACGCCCGGGCTGTTGATGAAAAGCCCTCCGCCCTCGCCATGACCGGTGACGCGATCTTCGTTCGCCCGGCCCTGCTGGCCACCACCATTATTGGCAGCGCGGTTTACCTGGTGTCCCTGCCGTTCTCGGCCCTGGGCGGGAACGCCGGCGAAGCGGGCGAAGTCCTGGTGGTAGGTCCTGCGAAAGCCACGTTTGTGCGCTGCCTGGGCTGCAGCCGCACCGGCCGCAAGGCTGAAACGGTCGAACAGGAAGACAACTGATCCGTAGTATCCCGGCTTGCCAAAACCCGGCGGATTCGGCAGCCTGAAGTGACACTCACTTCAGGCTGTTTTCGTTTATGGTGAACTGGTCTTCCCTCAACACCGTGTTCCTGGATATGGATGGAACACTGCTGGACCTGCATTTCGACAACCATTTCTGGCTGGAACACCTGCCCGCGCGCTACGCCGAGCACTACAACCTGAGCCCGGAAGAAGCCCGCGACACCGTGGTTCCGATGATCATGGCCGAGCGCGGATCGCTGCAGTGGTACTGCACCGATTACTGGAGCGAACGCCTGAAGCTGGACATTACCGGCCTCAAGGCCGAGGTGGGCGATCGCATTGGCTACCGCCCCTTCGTCACCGATTTTCTCGACGCAATCCGCCAGGCAGGGTTGCGCTCGGTGATCGTCACCAATTGCCACCCCGATCCGCTGGCACTGAAACTTAGCCACACTCAACTGGAGCAACGGGTGGACGGCATCATCTCCAGCCACGACCTGGGCAAACCCAAGGAAGACCCCGAATTCTGGCGCGACCTTGCCCAACGGGAGCCCTACCAGCCCGAAAGCACCCTGATGGTGGATGACAGCTTCCCGGTACTGGAAAGCGCCCGGGCCGCCGGTATCGGCCAGTGCCTGGCCATCCTGGCGCCTGACAGCCGTCAGCAAGCGCGGGAAAAACACCCGGAAATCCCCTCTATTCATCACTTCAGCGAAGTGCTGCCAGCGCTGCGTGAACGACAGCCCCTGCCATCGGGCGAATGAGCCGGTTATAATATGACCATACGCTCATCAGGTGAGGAGACATGACGGCGACAAACACCGACGATCACCGTGTCCGGCTCGACAAGTGGTTATGGGCCGCACGCTTCTACAAAACCCGCTCGCTGGCCAAGGAAGCAATCGAGGGTGGCAAAGTCCACTACAACAGCCAGCGCTGCAAACCCGGAAAACTCGTGGAAACCGGCGCCAAGCTGACCGTGAGGCTGGGCTGGCAGGAACGCATCGTCATCATTGATGACATCAGCGACCGCCGCCGGGGTGCGCCCGAAGCCCAGAAGCTGTACCACGAAACCGATGACAGCGTGAAACGTCGTGAGGAACTGGCCTGGCAACGCAAGACCATGCAGGCAGCCCAACTTCCCCCGGCGCGGCGACCCTCCAAGAAAGATCGCCGTGATATCCAGCGTTTCCGGGAACAGAACGGCATCTGAACCGCCGTTCCGGCCAGGAACACCACAACCCTGTTTTTCCATTGCCCGTTTACTACACTATTTTTTTCAGGAGACATCATCACCATGGCATCCCGGGACCAGTTCCAGCGATTTATTTTCGAGCACAGCCAGGTCCGTGGTGCCTGGGTGCAACTCGGTGACAGCTACCGGGAAATCGTTAGCCAGGCCCCCTACCCCGACACCGTGCGCCAGCTGCTGGGAGAGTCCCTGGTGGCCAGCGTACTGATGAGCAGCACCCTGAAATTTGAAGGTACCCTGTCGCTGCAGGCCCAGGGCGAAGGCCCGCTGCGCACCCTGATGGCCGAGTGCAGCCACGACCGCAAGATCCGCGGCCTGGCTCGCTTCGACGAACACGCCGTAATGGAGGATGCCTTCCACGACCTGCTGGGGCAGGGCCGAATGGCCATTACCATCACCCCGGACCAGGGCCAGCGTTACCAGGGCGTGGTACCCCGGGAAGCGGATACCCTGGCGGGCTGCCTGGAAGATTATTTCCAACGCTCGGAACAACTGGCCACCAGCCTGTTCCTGTTTGCCGACGAGGAGCGTTGTGCCGGCCTGCTGCTGCAGCGCCTGCCGGGAGCCAGCGATCACGATGACGATCTGTGGGACCGGATCAACCACCTGGCCCGCACCGTGGAAGCGGAAGAACTGCTGGAACTGGACAGCGAAACCCTGCTGCATCGCCTGTTCCACGAAGAAACCGTGCGCGTGTTCGACGCCGAACCGGTCACCTTCCACTGCAGCTGTTCACGGGAACGCACCCTTGGCGCCCTGGAAGGTATTGGCCAGGAAGAGTGCTACAGTATCCTCGAAGAACAGGGCAGCATCGAAATGGATTGCCAGTTCTGTCATGCTCACTATCGCTTCGATAGAAATGATATTGATCATCTTTTCACCGGCCATACGTTACACTGAGGCCGTGATTTATTAGCCCCGACGCCAGTATTGACGCGGCTTTCGGGGCAGTCGTTTTTTACCGGCGTCTCTGGCATAATAGCGCGCCTGAATTGACCCGATTGCTCAGAATTCCGTCAATTTTCACCGCACGGTCTGGGCAATCATGAAGACATCCCGAGGGCGAGGTCGAAGTGAGCAACACTTATAATGATCTGAGTTCAGCACGACTGGTCGAGCTGGCACTGGAAAGACGCGAAGGCCAACTGGCCTCCAACGGTTCACTGGTCGTCCGCACCGGCGAACGCACCGGCCGTTCCCCGATGGACCGCTTTATCGTCGAGGAGCCCAGCACGGTTGACGATATCCAGTGGGGTCCGATCAACCGTCCATTCGACGCTGACAAGTTCGATGCCCTATGGGATCGTGTTGAAGCTTACATCGCGGAAAAAGACCGCTTTGTCTCCAACGTACACGTCGGCTCCGACCCCGAACATTACCTGCCGGTGAAAATGACCACCGAAACCGCCTGGCAGAACCTGTTCGGCCGCAACCTGTTCATCCGCCCGGACAGCTATAACCAGGCCGACAAGCAGGAATGGCAGATCCTCAACGCCGCCAACTTCCAGTGCGTGCCCGAGCGTGACGGTACCAACAGCGATGGCTGCGTGATCATCAACTTCGCCAAGCGCAAGGTACTGCTGGCCGGCATGCACTACGCTGGTGAGATGAAAAAGGCGATGTTCTCGGTACAGAACTTCCTGCTGCCCGAAAAAGACGTACTGCCGATGCACTGCTCCGCCAACGTCGGCGAAGACGGTGAGACCTGCCTGTTCTTCGGCCTGTCCGGCACCGGCAAGACCACCCTGTCCGCCGATCCCGATCGTTTCCTGATCGGTGACGACGAGCACGGCTGGGGTCCGGGTACTGTCTTCAACATCGAAGGCGGCTGCTACGCCAAGTGCATCGACCTGAGCCAGAAGAACGAGCCGATCATCTGGGACGCCATCCGCTTCGGCGCCATCGTCGAAAACGTGATGATCGACCCGGAAACCCGCGAGCCGGACTACACCGACGTCTCCCTCACCGAAAACTCACGCTGCGCCTACCCACTGGAGCACGTTGAGAAGCGCGTACTTGAGAACCGCGCCGGCGAGCCGTCCCACATCGTCTTCCTGACCTGCGACATGACCGGCGTACTGCCGCCCGTGTCCGTCCTCAGCAAGGAAGCCGCGGCCTACCACTTCCTGAGTGGCTACACCGCGCTGGTGGGGTCCACTGAAATGGGCTCTTCCTCCAAGCTGAAGTCCACCTTCTCCACCTGCTTCGGCGCACCGTTCTTCCCGCGCCCGGCCGGCGTTTACGCCGAACTGCTGATGAAACGCATGGACGAATTCGGCAGCAAGGTCTTCCTGGTCAACACCGGCTGGACCGGTGGCTCCTACGGTGTCGGCAAACGCTTCAGCATCCCGACTACCCGTGCCATCATCAGCGCCATCCAGAACGGCGACCTGGACGACACGCAGACCGAACACCTGCCCACACTGAACCTGAGTGTGCCGGTGAACGTGCCCGGTGTAGACAGCAACCTGCTGAACCCGCGCAACACCTGGGCCAGCGAAGCAGACTATGACGCCAAGGCCGCCGAACTGATCGGCCAGTTCGTCGAGAACTTCAAGAAGTTCGACGTTTCTGATGCGATTGTGGAGGCCGGGCCGAAGCTGTAAGCCCGCCTTTACCGAAAAAGCGCCCTGCTCTTTGAGCACGGCGCTTTTTTTAGTTCATCGTGCTTTACCGGGAAACGCAGCTTTTATCTTGAGGGAAAGGTGGTTTGTCGAATTTCCGGTCAGCTGTTCGTCTATATTGTGAAGGCGGGCAACCGGCTGATGAACGGTTGCCGTCATGAGCACACTGAGGTTTAAACAAGGAGCTGACTACGTCCCCGCCCGGGCTGAACCATCATAGGGTCCCGAGTGGTCGGGATTAATGGCCGGTTTCACATCCGAAAACACGTTCAACAGGAACCAGTCCGGCAGGCTTTCCTTCAGGGCGGTATCGCCGGCGAGCCTGATAGCGTGCGACTTGAGTGCCTCATGCAGGGATCGGTGTCCCATCCATACGCCCGTCATGATGTTCAGAGAGCTGCGTATGAGCAGGTCGATGTCATAGCCCGGATCCTTGAGGCAGACGTCGACTTCGCCGCTCTCCACCACCAACCACCAGAAGCGCGTCTCAGGCGGGCAGTCGTTGAACTCGAAACGCATGACGGTGCGTCCGGCGGGAAGGTGCCCTGTATCCAGCCGGCGGTGGATATCCCACATCAGTAACGTGGGATCCAGATCGTCCCAGGCTAGATTCGAGCGCGCCCAGCGCTGGCCCCATATCCCCATTTCGGTAATCACGCTCCGCAGCTCTTCGCCAGCATCGGTCACGCAATAGACGACCCCCCTCCCCGTGCAATCTCGCCGTACGATGCCCCGATGCTCCAGGGTCTTGAGGCGGTTGGATAACAAGGTCGGCGAGATCAACGTCACGCCGTTGCGCAGCTCGTTGAAGCTCTGCGGATGACAGAGAAGCTCCCGGATGATCAGAGGCGTCCAACGCTCGCCCAGAATTTCCGCCGCTTTGGCGACGGGGCAGAACTGACCGTAACTTTGCATCGCTCATCTCCCGCCTCAAAATTATGTGAGGAGTAACATTATTCGAGGTACACATATTGTACTAGTTCCCCTTCTTTTGTGGTGAAAAACTGATCACATCAAATGTCGACAGCGGCGTTTGAGAGCAGAAGAAACCACAACAGGATTAGGAGGTTACAGAAATGGAACAACTCAAGGCAGAAGCCATGCACCTGGCCAACTGGAAGGACACCGCGGCCGCACTGGCCGAGCGATTCGGCGAGTCAGCGAGCGATTACGATCGTAGTGGCGAGTTTGTATTTACCAATTACGAAGCGCTGCGCGAAGCCCGTTTCTTCTCCATGGCTGTGCCGGCGGAGCTCGGTGGCGGAGGTGCCAGCCACGAAGAGGTTTGCGACAGCATTCGATTGATCGCCCGGGGCTGCGGATCTACAGCGCTGGCCTATGCCATGCATTCGCACCCGGTGGGCCTGAATGTATTCAAGTACAAGCGTGGCGACGCGAAAGCTGAGCAGACGTTGCGCCGTATTGCTGAAAAGGAACTGGTTATTGCCGGCACCGGTGCCAATGACTGGCTGGAATCCAGCGGCCACGCAGAGAAAGTAGAGGGCGGCTACCGCGTCACGGCCACCAAGCATTTCGTCAGTGGCGCACCCGGAGCCAACGTGCTGGTCACCAGCTCTGTGACCGAGGGTGACCAGGGGCCCGAGATTATTCACTTTTCGATCCCGTTCAACTCGGAAGGCATTCGCATCGAGAACAACTGGGACACGTTGGGTATGCGGGCGACAGGTTCCAACGACGTGACTCTGGAGAACGTTTTCGTGCCGGATGCCGCGATAGTTGCGCGCCGGCCCCGGGGCGTCTGGCATCCGGTATGGGATGCTATCCTGCCGATTGCCATGCCTATTATTGTTGCTGCTTACACGGGACTCGCGGAGCAAGCCTATGGGCTGATCGTTGACCAGGCACAGAAAGCCGCCGGTCAGGAAGCACTTGTGGGCGAGGCGACCAACGCGCTCACCAATGCGCAGATCGCGCTCAACGACATGATCCGGCTATGCGACAACTACCAGTTCCAGCCCGACAAGGGGCTGACCAACAGCATTCTTGTGCGTAAGACGTTGGCAACCAAGTCGGTACAGCAGGTGATCGAACTGGGTGCGGCACTGATCGGCGGGCCGGGCTTCTTTAAGGGGCATGTCATGGAACGGCTGATCCGCGATAGCCGGGCCATGCATTTCCACCCATTGCCGGAACGGCGCCAGGTGGCTTTCACCGGGCAATACGTCACTGAACACGCCAACCTGTGAAACATTAAACACATTCGGGGGGAGGCAAAATGCCAACGCTACAACCATTCGTTCGCGAAGCCGGTTCTGGACCGGGTGTGGTCTGCGTTCATTCCAACGCCAGCAGTTCCTCCCAGTGGCGCGGCCTCATTGAGTTGCTGGGGGCAACCCATCACGTCTTCGCGCCGGACTCCTACGGTTCCGGAAAGAGTCCGGACTGGCCCTCGGACCGGGAAATCGCCTTACGGAATGAGGTGGAGCTCCTTGAGCCCGTAATGGCACAAGCTGGCTCACCTCTTACCCTCGTCGGGCACTCCTACGGTGCAGCGGTTGCCCTGGTGGCAGCCCTTGCCGATCCCGGCCGCATTCGGGCGCTCGCGCTCTACGAACCCACCCTTTTCGCCGTCGTCGATGCCCAGGAGCCGCCACCAAATGGTGCAGATGGCATTCGCGGCGCAGTAGCGGCGGCCAGCGCTGCCCTTGACGCAGGAGACCGTGATGGCGCGGCTGAACACTTCATCGATTACTGGATGGGGACGGGCAGCTGGCGGGCAACACCACCACAGCGAAAACCTGCCATCTCCGAGTCGACCGTCAACATCCGCCGCTGGGCACACGCATTGCTCACCGAATCCACGCCCGTGGAAGCGTTTGCAGCGCTAAACGTCCCCGTTCTGTACATGTTGGGCGAGCTGTCGCCGGAATCTGCCCACGCCGTCGCCCGTATCCTGATCCCCGTGCTCCCGCTGGTCCGCGTGGTGGAACTTCCCGGCCTCGGCCACATGGGACCGATCACCCATCCGGAGGTCGTGAATGCGGAGATTGCAAGGTTCCTGGCCGAGGTAGAAGCCTGATGCAGGTGTGGGGCATGCTTGACGCTCGTGAGCGAATAATCGTAATAATGAAGTGGTCAGTTTTCCGCAATATCGAAGCGTTCTATCTAATTGCTGTTGTACGAGTAGCTACTAATGAACTTTGAGATTGGACGATCAGAAGATTTTGTAGTTGAGCACTGTTATTCCTGTGCTGTGCCCGGCTATTTGATCGTCTCTCCATTGGCAGCAGTCGAATCGCTGGATGCTCTGCCGAGGCAATCGGTCGAGAATCTTGGCCCTCTGTTGGCCAATGTCACCTCGCTGGTGAAAGAAACAGTGAATCCCTTGCGCATCTACTGCGCTCAATTTGGGGAGGAGCAGTCTCAACTTCATTTTCACATTTTTCCCAGGGGAGCAGCCCTTACGGAGGAGTACCTAGAGGCATTTCCTCATCATACTTCACAAATTAGGGGCCCTATTGTTTTGGATTGGGCCAGGGACCGCTATCGTTGTACCCAGGAAGCGGTGTTTGAGACGGTTGCGGGTGTCATTGGCCAGCTACGGGAGTCTTGGGCCGTACAACAAATCGCATAAGTACGTTCCCGGCCTGACGGTCGTCCACCGGACGTCCCTAACGGGCCGCTGCTTAGCTTTGCGTTAAATTTCAGGAAATTACTTTGCAGGAAGCCAGAAAATTCGAAGATTGCGTGACGAAGAGGCCAAAGCCCAAAGGCATCGACGTTCTATGCGGCTTAAAGCACTTCGCAATAATTACGTATGCTGTCCCTGCCGACAGGTTTAGTGGCGTTTTTCCAGATAGGTTCCAGTTAGACACTATTCAGGTTGATGGACAAACGCTGGGACTGATCTCGGTCGTGCCATTCGTGGATGTTGATTTTACTTCGGCGGTTTTACCGTTCCCAAAATTCACGATGGGCCAAACCAATTATCGCATATACATTATAGATAAGAAGACAGGTGAACGATGCGTTTGGTTTCTTGGTACCACACTGGATTCATGGGCTCTTTTAGTACCAAGATACCTGTGGAATCTGCCCTGGCATGCCGGAAAGGTTAGATTCGATTGCAGACTCAACAAATCCACTGGCTTGTATGAAAAATATGAGATGACCACAGAGTCAGAATGGGCGGAAGCGGCTGTTGAACTGAGCCAATCAGAAGAAGACACTTTCGATTTCCCTGGATTTCCTGATTCAGAGTCCGCTCTTGTTTACCTGACTCACCCCCTTGCTGGCTTTTATTATCGTAGGGATGGCAAGCTCGGTACTTATAGGGTTTGGCACAAGGAGCTGCAGGTAAAACCAGCGACTCTGAAACCAGCAAAGTTTCGGCTTCTATCCAATCTTGGAATTGTTTCGGAGTCAGAACAGCGCACCCCATATAGCGTGCTTATCGAGCCTTTGAATGAATTCACCATTTATTTGCCGCCAACTGTGATTGGCTGAATATTTAACAAGGCGGAGCAGTTCGCGCACCTCCCCCACATCAGCGCACGCATCGAAAGAGTCATGGCTGAAAGCCAATAGGTTTTCTAAACTAGATGCGGGGGTTGGTCATAAGTGAGGATCAGAGACTGTGGAGATCGATGAGAACAAGGTCGACGAGACAATTTTGGCTCTTCTCTATCTGACGTTGCACGATGGTGCCCGGGCATGGAAGTCTTTTGACTGGGAGTCGATGAATAGACTTCACGAAAAGGGGCTCATCACTGATCCCGTCAACAAAGCGAAGTCAGTCGTTTTGACAGAAGAGGGGCTTTTGGAATCTGAGCGACTTTTCAGGCAACTTTTTTCTAAGAAGCAGTAAGTATTGGCGGGCATGCGTTTTTGGGAAATACCATTCCGGGCCTTCGACCCTGCACCGGACGCCATTTACTACGCAAAGGCCGCTGACTTTTGGTGTTATAAATGAGAAGGAACTCTAATGAGCCAGAAAAATCACTTTGAATTGCTAGCCGCCTACAATCAGTGGATGAACTCGAAGGTTTATGAGGCTGCGGGACAGCTCTCTGCAACCGATCTGGCCAAAGACCGTGGGGCCTTTTTTGGCTCCATCCTGGGCACTCTGAATCACATCCTCGTTGGTGACACCCTCTGGCTCAAACGGTTTGCTACCCATCCGTCCTGCCTGAACTCGTTGCGGGAGGTCGCGGATCTCCAAAATCCGACAAGCCTGAATCAAATACTCTTTGACGATCTTGGTCGCTTATCTGACCAGCGCATCTGGTTGGATCGCCAGATTATTAACTGGATAGCCGAGCTATCCGAAGGCGATCTGGATTTCGTTCTCAGCTACCACGACATCAAAGGGATTCCTGCCAGAAAACGGTATTCGAGCCTGGTTCTTCATTTTTTTAATCATCAAACGCACCATCGAGGGCAGGTTTCTACTTTGCTATCACAGGCGGGAGTGGATATAGGAGTTACTGACCTGTTGGCTCAGATTCCGGAGGAAACTGATGTATGACCAGGCCAGTCACACCCAAGGGTAAGCATGTCCAACTGGAGCCCTTGAAACATTCACATCGCAATGGGAAATATTGCCGTCAGCAAGCGCCTCGCTTTTAACAACTGATATTGCAGGAGGAAACATGGGCTCTAAAATCAAACACCATGGTACTTGTCTCTGTGGCGCGGTTCGGGTCACAGCTGAAACAAAGGGTAACACCATTGGCGCCTGTCATTGTTCCATGTGCCGAACATGGGGTGGTGGTCCGCTGTTTGCCGCCGAGTGTGGAAGTGAAGTGGATTTTGAGGGCGCCGAACATATATCCACCTTCAGTTCTTCGGAATGGGCCGAGCGGGGGTTTTGCCAGAAATGCGGTACTCATCTTTTTTACCGCCTAAAACAGGAAGCGCACTACGCGATCCCTGTCGGACTCTTTGACGAGGACGACCAGTGGAAATTCTCTGAGCAAATATTTATTGATCAAAAGCCTGCTTTCTACTCATTTACACAAAGTACCAGGGATCTTACCGGCGAAGAGGTTTTTGCCCTGTATTCCGGGAAATAAGGCAAGCGACTGGCAGCGCACCCTGGCAGAAGGTTTACCGGCAGGTCCGTGTGGTGAGTACAATTGAAGAACAGGCACCCCAGGAAGTCCTGCAACTCGGCCGGGCGATGGGCTAGGCTATTGTTTTATCGTTTTTTGGCAAAGCGCTGATTAACACTGGAGAGACAGGGAGGAACCATGAAACCACGGATCAGTATGATCACCTTGGGTGTGGATGATCTGCCGCGTTCGATCAAATTCTACGAGCAGGGCTTGGGCCTTCCTAGAATGGATTCTCCACCAGAGGTGGCATTTTTTACCCTGAACGGTACCTGGCTCGGCCTGTACGGGCGTGGAGCCCTGGCGAAAGACGCGCTGGTGTCGGGGCCTTCAGAAGGGTTTGCGGGGTTCAGTCTGGCGCACAATGTGAGCTCTGAGCACGAGGTAGACCAGGTCATGGCTCAGGCGGTCGCAGCGGGTGCCGTTGTCACCAAGCCTGCCCAAAAAACGGATTGGGGTGGCTACGCCGGTTATTTTTCTGACCCCGATGGTTATCTCTGGGAAATCGCACATAACCCGCTGTTTTGGGTCGGGCCTTCAGATGAGTAGTGGTCCAATATACCCGACCTTTCTGTACACCTCTATTACCCAATAACAACCAATATAAGGGAAAACTTTTGGATCTGGATGAAATAGTTCGACAAGCCGGTGACGAGCGATCTGCACTCGCTCTGAAAGGGTTGCTTCAACGATTCTTAGACCCAGCCTTTGGAGCCTTGCCAAAGTCAGAGATTGAATTGCTCATATTGAATGCTCTGGAAGAAGTAGGGGCAGTTTCATCTGAGCCCGGGGTATATGAGCTCGTATCAAAGCTTCGTGTTACAAGAACAAAAGCCCGTAAATTAATCTACGAGAGAGAGCTGAGAAGGCTTTCAGTGTCGGAACTGGATTCGCGAGTAAAGAATCTTCTCAAGCGCCCAATCATTCAGAAGTCTGGCGACCAATTCATTTTAGAAATTGAAAACCCGCTGATATCTGACCATTTACGATCCAAAGTCCAGTTACTCGGCCACGTTTCAGACGGCTCTTTCTCTCCCAGTATCGTCAAATTGCCCCTGGACGCAGTCGTTGCACTGATCGAGCTGTACATCCCTGAACATGAACGCCAGGCGGTTAAGGAAGCACTCATCGCGGCTGGAGCTCCAGACAAGTCCTTTAAAGGTGTGTTGAAAGCTGTCCTCAAAAAGGTTGCTGGTAAAGTCGCATCAGACACCGGGGAGGCATTGCTGGAAAGCGCATCGGAATATATGTCGCCTATTGTTGATGGAGCTGTCGATGGGCTCACAGAGAAGATTTCAGAAGTTTTTCCTGTTGAAGGTGAGAATGGTGGCTAACACGGCCAGCCTGAACGCTCCAGCGAAGCAGACCAGGACACCAAGGCCGCTGGATGGCTGTTCTGTGCAGCATGATTGAAAGCGCAAATGAGGACGTCACGCGATTACCTGACAGTAACAGGATAGATGGACTAAGCTGTTGTTCTGTCTGGTTGCTGTTAGGGTTTACTGCGCTCCCGCCAATAGCCAGGCTTTCGGGAATGATGAGCAACAGCGATTACGATGGCTTCTTCCGACAATTCAATCGCGACTATATCGTACGGGAAGCGTTCCAGAATCAGTCGTTTTGCATCGGTATCGCCAGCTTCTTCGGGGAGAGGTGATAAGGGGATTAAGTTTTCTTCAATAACGTCGAAGGCAGCGTCGACAGCATCGAAAAACTCGGCTCCGAGTCCAGGTTGCTCATATTCGTACCAAGCTGCGGCCTCTATCGCTTCCTGCGAGGCTTCTTCAAGTATCCTTACTGTTCGCACTTTTACTGGCCTAGCCTCGCTCGCATCTTTGTTCGGAATTCTTTGCGGCTGAGCAGTGTGGCCTTACCGCTTTTGACCTTGGACACACGGCGAACAATTTCATCATTCCAGGCCTGCTCAACAGAGTCGTCACGGGGGCCGTCCAGACTCATTATGAGCTCGCGAGCCAGCGCTGCACGTTCCGACTCGGAGAGAGTCGAAATCTGAGAGCGTAGGTGATTTAATGTTTCGGTGGTCATGGTGTCTCCGCGAGTATCGATACAGTTATGCTATCCCGATTCAAAGGCCCTAACAAGGCAGGTCACGGCGATGGCTACTGCCTCCATTCCGTAGTTGAGCGGCGTTACGCAATCGTCACGATGAAATGGATCGCTATACTGTTGCTGGTTACTCCTGTCATGGCAGTAGCAGAGACTGAGCTGGAGTTTCATCTGTGTTCGCCCTATGTGCAGGAATCAGCGGTAGGGGAACAGACAGAACTTGGCTGGCCGGTTTTCGTCAAGTTGACAGAACCTGGTGCCACGAGTTTTGAGAAGTTCACGGAAGCAAACAACGGTAGAATGAGCCGCATTGTTGTTGGTGGTCGCGAGTTCTTGAGATCGACAATATGGACGCCAATTCCAGGTGGAAACTTACATGGGACATTCCGTTCTCAGGAAGTTGCCACGGCATGGCAGCGAACTCTGGCAGGCAAATTACCGGCAGCTCCGTGCGGTGCAAGGAACTGTCGAATTCGACCTCTCCCGTTCGACTATGAAGTGCACCTCAAACAACAGGAGCTCATATCATGTCGGCTAACAAGACTGCACTTCCAACTATCGGTACGCTCGAAGACTGGCACAAGGCCCGCCAGGCACTCCTCGTCAAGGAAAAGGAACTGACCCGCGCCCAGGATGCACTGTCTGCCGAGCGTCGCAGACTGCCGATGGTCCCTGTCGAGGACCACTTCACCTTCACCGGGCCGGAGGGTGAGGTTTCGCTGGTTGACCTGTTTCAGGGGCGGCGGCAATTGATCGTTTACTGTGCCATGCTGGAGCCCGGCGCAGCGCCCTGCCAGGGTTGTTCAATGGTCATGGACAACATTGGCCACAATATTTCACACGTCAACGCCCGGGACACCACCTTCGTGTTTACGTCACCGGCGCCGCAAAGCGAGATCACTGCTCTGCAGAAGCGGATGGGCTGGGACACGCCATGGTACACGGATCACGGCCGCCGCTTCGCTGACGCATTCGATGCGGGAAAAGGGTTTGCGGTGAACGTGTTCATTCGTGATGATGACAACCGCGTGTACCGCACCTACTTCACCACGGATCGCGGCGGCGAGCTGTTCGACACCAATTTCCGGTTGCTGGACCTGACACCCTATGGTCGTCAGGAAACCTGGGAAGACTCACCCGAGGGCTGGCCGCAGAGCCCGCCGTTCGAGTGTTGGCGTATGCACGACGAATACGATACATAACCAAGGAACTCCGATTTGCCCGAGCTAAAGACTGCCGGCCTGTTTTTCATCACGGCGATTGCTGAAATCGTTGGCTGTTACCTGCCGTACCTCTGGCTGCGCGAAGGCAAGACCATCTGGCTTCTGGTGCCGGGGGCGTTGAGCCTGGCCGCCTTTGCCTGGTTGCTGTCGTTGCACCCGACCGCCGCTGGCCGGGTGTATGCGGCCTACGGCGGCGTCTATATTTTTACCGCGATCCTGTGGTTATGGGCGGTTGACGGCATTCGGCCAACGGTCTGGGATTTCGTGGGCTCATCGGTGGCTATCCTGGGTATGGCGATTATTATGTTTGCGCCACGTAGCACCTGATAGGACCCCGCTGAATGATCACTCTGCGTACTCTTACCCTGCTCTTCATCACTTCCGCCTTTTCCCTCACTCATGCGAGTCCGTTGATTGAAGTCGTGAAAACGGTAGAACAACGCCTGGACGCCCGCGTAGGGGTCACCCTCTACGATTCTGCCACCGGAGAAGCCTGGGACTATCAGGGCGATGCTCGTTTCCCCATGACCAGCACCTTCAAAACCCTGGCCTGCGCAGCGCTGCTGGCGCGGGTGGATGGAGGGACAGAGGACCTCAATCGACGGATCACGTTCAACCAAGACGATCTGGTCACGTACTCCCCAGTGACCGAGACGCGCACTGGGGAGCCTGGTATGACACTGGGGGAGATATGTGAGGCCACTATGGCCACCAGTGACAATACGGCGGCCAATCTTGTACTGAATGCCATCGGCGGACCCGGCGGTGTGACCGGATTTGTTCGCGCTCTGGGAGATGGAATTACGCGGCTGGACCGAACAGAACCCACCCTCAACGAGGCCGCGCCGGGTGATCCGCGAGACACCACAACACCCAATGCGATGGTGGACAACCTCCGCAAACTCGTACTGAGCGATACCCTGGCTAACGATTCCAGAAATAAACTGATTTCCTGGCTCAAGGGTAACCGGGTAAGTGATAACTTACTCCGGTCTGTACTCCCCCGGGACTGGCAAATTGGAGATCGCTCGGGCGCTGGAGGCTATGGGTCACGCTCCATAGCTGCCGTACTTTGGCCACCCAATCGTGAGCCTCTGGTACTTGCCATTTATATCACCGAAACCGAAGCTTCGTTTGATGAGCGCAATAAGGCCATTGCGGAGATTGGACGCGTGGTTGTGAAGCGCTACTGATTTAATCTGGCCCCTGTCGATTTTCACCCACCTCATTCGACAAGGATAGGAGTACCCCACAACCGAAAGGAGAACGGACATGCGAATGATGGTCATAGTGAAGGCAAGCCAGGATTCCGAAGCCGGCAAGCTGCCAACTCAAGAGCTACTGGAAGCCATGGGTAAGTATAACGAGGAGCTGGTGAACGCGGGCATTATGCAGGCCGGTGAGGGGCTGCATCCCAGCAGCAAGGGCGCCCGGGTGCGCTTTTCTGGCGATGAGCGCATCGTTACCGACGGCCCATTTACCGAAACCCGAGAGCTGGTGGCCGGTTTCTGGATCTGGCAGGTGAAGTCGATGGAAGAGGCCATTGAGTGGGTCAAGCGCTGCCCCAACCCCATGCCGGGCACCGAGGCTGAAATCGAGATTCGTCCGCTGTTTGAAGACGAGGATTTCGGTGAGGAGTTTACCCCGGAGCTACAGGAACAGGAGGCACGCATCCGGGCCAAGGCGGAACAACTGGCCAGGAAGTAGCATCTGGCCCGTTTTGCCAAACCGGTGTGACGGTGGCAGGATAACCGCTTCCTGATTTTGTGCTAGCTAGAGGGTGCCATGAATCCGACCATTGAACTTCTCAAGTCACACCGTTCGATCCGTAAGTTCCAGGATCGGAAGATTCCCCGCGAGCTGTTCGAGGAGCTGATTCGTGCCGGCCAGAGTGCCGCCACATCCAGCCACGTGCAGGCCTACTCCATCATCCATGTGGTCAACCCGGAGAACCGTGAAGCCCTGGTGGAGCTGAGTGGTGGCCAGCGCTATGTGGCGGAGTGTTCGGATTTCCTGGTGTTCTGCGCGGATATGAAACGGGCCACGGATGCCGCGGCGCGGGCCGGTGCCGAGGTGGTTCATGGTATGACCGAGCAACTGCTGGTCGCCAGTATCGATACCGCACTGGTTGCCCAGAATGTTGCGACCGCAGCGGAATCCGAGGGGCTGGGCCTGTGTTACATCGGCGGCATCCGCAACAATCCGGCCGATGTGAGCGAATTGCTCCGCCTGCCGGATCATGTCTACCCGGTGTTTGGCATGTGCCTGGGCTATCCGGACCAGAATCCGGAGGTCAAGCCGCGCCTGCCGCTGGCGTCAGTCCTCAAGGAGGACTATTACCAGAATGAGCGCGACCCGGAGCTGGTGGCGGAATTCGACGCCACCATGCGCACCTATTACCACGTCCGCACCGGGGGCAATAAGGACACCAACTGGTCGGAACAGCTCAAGCCGCTGTTCACCTCCAAGCTGCGCCCCCATATGCGGGACTTCTTGCGTGGCAAGGGCTTTAAAATGAAATAGCGCCGGTGGCCGGGTGGCTTAACCGGGCGCCCCTACCAGCGCCCGGTATACGTCCACCATGGCCAGGGTCACCGCTGTGCGGCTGCGCACCGCCGCGTCCCGGGTGGCGGTGAACTCCTGTTCCGCCGTCAGTACTTCAAAGTAGCCGATAAAGCCTTG
The DNA here is from genome assembly GCF_045449855.1 of Marinobacter alkalisoli. NCBI lineage: Bacteria > Pseudomonadati > Pseudomonadota > Gammaproteobacteria > Pseudomonadales > Marinobacteraceae > Marinobacter > Marinobacter alkalisoli. Next base: position 18,684 of record NZ_JBJJLC010000057.1, read on the forward strand.
CTCGTAACGGGTGCGGGCCAGTTCAACCGCTTTCTCCGCATCGGTCATGGCCTGTTGCAGGCGCCCTTCCCTTTCCTGTGCACGCTGGTAACGCACCAGTCGAGTCTCCGCTTCCTCCAGCGCTTCCAGTACTGCTTGCTGATAGCTGGCCAGTGCCGCACGACTGTCGGCGCCGGCGGCCTCGATGCGGGCCTTGACCTTACCGTGGTCCAGGAAGGTCCAGTCGATGCCCAGGGCGACACGGCGGGATTCCGCCGGACCGGTGAACAGGTCGCTGGTGTCGGCGGCAACGGAACCTATCAGCCCGCTCAGGGTAAAGCGCGGAAACAGGTCGGCGGTAGCCACGCCAATACGGGCGGTGGCAGCGGCCAGACGGCGCTCCGCAGCGGCAATGTCCGGGCGACGGCGCAGTACGTCCCCGGGGCTGTCCACGGGAATAACCGGCAAGGCTTCAGGGAGTTCAGCCGGAGGCGACAGTGTCTCCACCAATGCCATCGGCGGCTGGCCGGTCAGCACGGCGATGCGATGCATGGCCGCCCGGATGCCCGCCTGCAGGGTGGGCAATTCAGCGCGGGTACGTTCCAGTTGGGCACGGGCACGCACCTGATCAAACTCGGTGCCCCGGCCTGCCCCTACCCGCGCCTCGACAATGCCCAGGGACTGCTGTTGCAGTGCTACGCTCTGCTGTGCCACCCGATACTGCTGTTGCAGGCCCCGCAATTCGAAGTAACTGCTGGCCAGTTGCCCGGCCAGGGCGACCTGTACCGCACCCAGGTCAGCACCGGCGGCTTCCAGTTCCGCCTGTTGCGCGTCGGTGGCGCGGCGCAGGCGTCCGAACAGGTCCAGCTCCCAATTGGCAGCCAGACCGGCCTGGTAACGTTGAACCCGTTCCGGCCCTGCTCCCGGGGGCGATTGTTCTATGTCCGCCAGGTATTGCTCGGCGGCGGAGGCGTTGGCGGTCACGCTGGGCCATTGTTCTCTCTCGGCGCCGTACAACAGGGCCGCCGCGCGCTCGTAACGGGCCACGGCCCCTTCCAGGGTGTGGTTGGCGGTCAGGGTCCGGTCGATCAGCTGCTCCAGCAAGGGATCATCAAAACCCTGCCAGAAGCGTTGCTGATCAACACCGGCACTCGCTTGTCGCCCTTGCGAGAAGGCGTCCGGTTCCGGCGTGGCAGGTGCCTGGTAGTCTGGTCCGACGGCGCAACCGGCCAACAGCGCCAGCGCGCCGGTCATCATGAGTACTTTAAGCATGGCTACCTCCCGGCACAGCATCTTCATCCTCGTCCTCGTCGCAAATCAGGGTGGAGGTATGGTGACTCTTCAGGCGATGACTGCCGGAGAGCTTGCGCAGGGCCACGTAGAACACTGGCGTCAGGAACAGGCCGAACAGGGTGACCCCGATCATGCCGGCGAACACGGCGGTGCCCAGGGCCTGGCGCACCTCGGCGCCGGCACCGGTGGCCAACACCAACGGCACCACGGCTGCGGTAAAGGTAATGGAGGTCATGATGATGGGCCGCAGCCGCAACCGGCAGGCCTCCAGCGCTGCTTCCACCACGCTTCGCCCCTGCAGTTCCAGCTCGCGGGCGAATTCCACGATCAGGATGGCGTTCTTGCAGGCCAGGCCGATCAATACCACCAGCCCCACCTGAACGAAGATGTTGTTGTCACCACCCCCGAACCAGACACCGATCAGCGCCGAGAGCATGCACATGGGCACGATGAGGATCACCGCCAGCGGCAGCGTCCAGCTCTCATACAGCGCCGCCAGCACCAGGAACACCAGCAGGATAGCGAGTGGGAACACCACCAGCGCGGCGTTGCCCTGGGTGGCCTGCTGATAGCTCAGGTCCGTCCATTCGAAGTCCATGCCCGCGGGCAATGTCTCGTTTGCCAGTGCGGTCAGGGTGTCCATGGCCTGGGCCGAAGACAGTACCCGTGGGTCCGCTTCTCCGGCCAGGTCGGCGGCAGGGTAGCCGTTATAGCGCAACACCGGGTCCGGTCCGAAGCTCTGGCGGATATCCACCATGGAGCCAATGGGGACCATCTCGCCCTGCTCGTTGCGGGTACGCAGCCGGGCGATGTCCTCCACGCTATCCCGGTAAGGGGCATCCGCCTGGGCAATCACCTGCCAGGTACGGCCAAAACGGTTGAAGTCGTTGACGTAGGTGGAACCCAGATAGGTCTGCAGGGTGTCGAACAGCTCCGTCAAGGGCACGCCCTGGGCCTTGGCCTTGAGCCGGTCCACTTCCGCATCCAGCTGTGGCACGTTGGCCTGGTAGCTGCTGATGGGATAGCCCATGCCCGGCGTCTGGCTGATGGCGCCCTGGAACTGGTTCACCGCATTCTGCAGGGCACCGTAGCCCAGGTTGCCCCGGTCTTCGATGAACAACTGGTAGCCGGAACCGTTCCCCAGCCCCAGGATCGGCGGCGGCATGAAGGAAAACGCAAAACCTTCCTTCAGCCCGCTGATTTTCTGGTTGATCTGGGCGTTGATCTCCCCCGCGCTCAGGCTGCGCTCATCAAACGGCTTGAGGGGGAAAAACACCACGCCGGTGTTGGACGTGTTGGTGAATTGCAGCGCGTTCAGGCCCGGGAAGGCCACGGCGTTGGCTACGCCTTCGGTCTCCATGGCGATATCGGTCACCTGTTGCAACAACTGGTCGGTGCGCTCTAGGGAGGCCCCTTCCGGCAGCTTCACGCCGGCCATCAGGTACAGTTTGTCCTGGATGGGGATGAAGCCCGGTGGCACCGCTTTGAACATCAGCCCGGTGCCGGTCAACAACAGCGCATAGACCACAAACACCGCGCCGCGCCGGCGCAGGGAGCGGGACACGCCGCCCTGGTATTTCTCGGCGCTGGCGTTGAAGAAGCGGTTGAAGGGCCGGAAGACCCAGCCGAACAGGAAATCTATACCCCTCTGCAGGCGGTCCTTGGGAGCGCTATGGGGTTTGAGCAGCATGGCCGCCATCGCCGGTGACAGGGTCAGCGAGTTGATGGTGGAAATCACCGTGGAAATGGCGATGGTCACCGCGAACTGCCGGTAGAACTGGCCGGTCACCCCGGAAAGGAAGGCCATGGGGATAAACACCGCACACAGCACCAGGCCGATGGCGATGATAGGGCCAGACACTTCCTTCATGGCCTGGTGGGCCGCCGCCAGCGGGCTCCGGCCTTCCTCGATATTACGCTCAACGTTTTCCACCACCACGATGGCGTCATCCACCACGATGCCGATGGCCAACACCAACCCGAACAGGGTCAGGGTGTTGATGGAATAGCCCAACAGGTAGAGCGCGCCGAAGGTGCCGATGACCGACACCGGTACCGCCAGCAGCGGGATGATGGAGGCACGCCAGGTCTGCAGGAACAGGGTGACCACCAATACCACCAGCAACACCGCTTCGAGCAGGGTCGCCACCACCGCCTTGATGGAGTCACTGACGAAGATGGTGGTGTCGTACACCGCTTCATACTCGACACCCGCGGGGAACCGGGTGGCCAGTTCGTCCATGGTGTCGATCACCTCGTCACGGATGTCCAGGGCGTTGGCCCCCGGGGCCTGGAACACGCCGATAGCGACGGCGTCCTTACCATCGAGTTGGGAGCGCAATGTGTAGTCACCGGCCCCCATCTCGAGCCGAGCCACGTCTTCCAGCCGCAGGATCTCGCCGTTGTCGCCACGTTTGAGCACGATGTCGCCGAACTCTTCCACGGTTTCCAGCCGGCCACGGGCATTGATCAGGGTGAGGAAGTCGCTGTCCGGCACCGGCTCGGCGCCGATCTGGCCGGCGGATACCTGGACGTTCTGCTCACGCATGGCCCGCACTACGTCGCTGGCGGTCAGGCCGCGGGCGGCAATCCGGTCCGGGTCCAGCCAGGCGCGCATGGCGTAGTCACCGCCACCGAAGATCTGGGCATCCCCTACCCCCTGGATACGGGCCAGCCGGTCCCGTACATGCAGCCGGGCGTAGTTCCGCAGGTACAGGGTGTCGTATGTGCCGTCCGGCGATGTCAGGTGAACTACCATCAGGAAGGTCGGTGACTGTTTCTGGGTAGTCACACCCTGGCGGCGCACCTCCTCTGGCAAACGCGCCTGTGCCTGACTGACCCGATTCTGCACCCGCACCGTGGCATCCTCCGCATCCGTGCCGGGGCGGAAGGTGACGGTCATCTGCAGGACACCGTCAGAACCGGCTACGGACTTGAAGTACATCATGTCCTCAACGCCGCTGATGGCCTCTTCCAGCGGCGTAGCCACGGTTTCTGCTATTTCTTTGGGGTTGGCGCCGGGATAGACCGTGCGCACCACCACCGAAGGCGGCACCACTTCCGGGTACTCGCTCACCGGCAGGTTGGGGATGGAGATCACCCCGATGGCGAGAATGATAATGGACAGCACCGCCGCAAAAATCGGCCGGTCCACAAAGAAACGGGAGAAGTTCATTGCGATAACTCCTGGGCCAGGGCGATCGCCGCATCCTCATCAGCTTCGGGCTCCTCCATGGCCACCCGCTGAGGGCTGACTTCCATACCCGCACCGAACACTTTTTGCGTGCCGTTGATAATCACCCGGTCGCCACTATTAAGGCCGTTCTGAATAACTAGCAGTTCATCAACCTGATGGCCGGTGGTCACCTGCCGGGGCGTGACTACGTTATTGTCGTCCACGACGTACACAAACCGGCGATCCTGGTCCGTCAGCACGGCCTTGCGGTTCACCAGCAGGGCCTGATCCAGTTCAGCCACCGGCATTTCCACCCGGGCGAACTGACCTGGCTTGATCTGGCCATCGGGGTTACCCAGTACCGCACGATATTGCAGGGTACCGGTGCCCGGGTTCAGCCGGTTATCGACAAAGTCCAGCAGGCCCTGATACTGGCGACCATCCTCTCCGCCCAGCGCTATCCTCACGGCCCGGGGTTCGCCATTGGCAAGCAGTTGCTGGCTGCTGAACGCGGCCCGTTCATCGGCCTCGAAATAGACGTGTACCGGATCCACCGATACCACGGTGGTCAGCAGGGTCTGGTCGGCATTGGCCAGGTTGCCCCGGGTTACCATCGCGCGCCCGGCACGACCAGTGACCGGCGACGTGACCCTGGTGTATTGCAGGTCCAGCTCAGCGGTATCCAGTGCGGCCTGGGCAGCCTGCATCCGGGCCCGGGCACTCATCAGCGCGGCGTTGCGCTGGTCATACTCCTCACGGGAGATGGCGCGACTGTCCAATAGGGTTTTGGCACGGCCAGCTTCACTCCTGGCCAACTCCAACTGACTTTGCGCCTGGGCCAGTTCGGCCCGGGCGGCCTGTTCCCGGGCCTCATAAGGTCTTGGGTCGATCTGGAACAACAAGTCACCGGCCTGCACCAGTTCCCCTTCCTCAAAGGCTACCTCGTGAATGTAACCGCTGACCCTGGGCCGCAGGTCCACGGTTTCAGGTGCTTCCACGCGCCCAGTGAACGACTCCCAGAGGGTCACCGGCTCGACAACGACCTCCGCCACATCCACCTCCGGTGGTGGCGGCATCGCCATCGCCTCGTCACTCTGCACCTCACATCCGGACAGTAACACTGTCATCATTACAAGAGCCGGGCCCAACACCCGGCCAGGTCCTTTGAAGTTTTTTCCGGTCAGACGTTCCATGGTTCCTCGCTCCGCAGTCAGGGATGCCTTGTGAGCGTTCCCGTTAATCAAGAGATCCGGTCAGATCGCTTGTTAGGTCGGTTGGGGTGGAGGTTTTTCGACATGAAACGGTATATTTCAGTCCCTCTTCCCCGATTGGTCGTCTAACATAAGGAGTGTTGAGTGCAAGAGGGTATCGGGTTACTGCGGGAAGCTTGCCCGATTCTGCCAACGTACCTGAAACCCACGCCGCCGGGGCCCCGAGAGCGGGATAATGACCGTTCGATTTCCGTAGTATTTCGCGTCAGTTATAGGCTTTCGGTGTTTTTACCCGGGTTTTCGCACCGGTTGCCGGTTTCTGCGCAGTGATTGCCTGATTCTGCAGAACCTGCTCAAAGGGCATACAGTTCAGGTTTCGAAGGATTATACTGCCGCGAAAGGGAGACGCGACGATGACTGCCACCATTCCTGAGTTTGCCACCAACCTAGCTCTGAACCTGCAGCAGCAACTGGCCCGGGTCGCCAGTCGCTGGACATCACAGCAAGGGATACAGAGTTCCGCCATTGATGGCCTGGAGCTGATTCGTTGCGACCAGCCCTCCAATTGCGGCTCCACCGTCTACGAACCGTCCCTGTGTTTCGTGATTCAGGGCACCAAGACTATTCTGTTGGGTGACCGGGAAATTACCTATGCACCGCTGACCTACCTGGCCAGTTCCGTCCATCTGCCGGTCCTGGGCAGAATTGTCGACGCCACCCCGGAGCATCCATACCTGGCGGTGAAGCTCACCGTGGAACCACAGGAAGTGGCGGATCTGGTACTGGAACTGGGCGACAAGGCCCCACCGCTGGATCCCCATGGCCCCTGCCCGGAAGTGGAGTGTGGCCTGTGCATCTCGTCGATGGACGAGCGGATGCAGAGCGCGCTTTACCGGCTGCTGAGCCTGCTCGATTCCCCCGGAGATATCGCCATACTGGCGCCATTGGCCCGCCGGGAAATCATCTACCGGGCGCTGATCGGAGACATGGGCTCACGCATGCGCAAGTTCGCTGCCGCCGATTCCCAGGCACACCGGATTTCCACGGTCATTTCAGCATTGAAGGATCACTACGCAGAGCCCCTGCGTATCCGCGAATTGGCGGACGCGGCAAACATGAGCGAGTCCACCCTGTACCATAGCTTCAAACAGGTCACCCGCATGTCGCCGCTGCAGTTCCAGAAGAAACTGCGACTGCACGAAGCCCGGCGCCTGATGCTCGCCGAGGGTCTGGAAGCGGCCACCGCCAGCTATCGGGTCGGCTACGAAAGCCCCTCCCACTTCAGCCGGGAGTACAGCCGCCTGTTTGGCGCACCGCCTAGGGCGGACGTCACCTTCCTGCGAGGGCAGCGCAGAGCGCCCGAACCCGTGTGACCGGCCGCACTCAGCCGTAGAACAGCAACGGCACGAACGCCACCAGCACCAGGGATATACCCATGGCAATCAGTGGCATGATGATGCGTTCATGGCGCTGGTAGAAAGTGCCACCTTCCTGCTGCGCCGCCAGCACTTCCGCTTCGCCGACCACCTGTCGGGTCAACAGGTGGTTCAGCGCCACCGGCGGGCTCAGATAGCCCAGTTCGAAGGCCACCAGGGTGACCATCCAGAAGTGAATGGGGTGGATCCCGCTGCTGTAGGCGATGGTGGACACGGTGGCAGTCACCAGGATAACGGCGCCAAAGGCATCCATGATCATGCCAAGGATCACCAGGATGACAACCATCAGCAGCATCGCGGACCAGGTGCTGTCGAAGGCCTGGGGGAAGGATTCCATAAGTTGGGAGCGCTCGATAACACCGCCAATACTCACCGACAGCCCAAGCAACAGCAGCAGCGCCCCGATCTCGGCAGTGGTGTCGTTGGTGGCTGACCGCAGGCTGCTTTCCAGGCCCTGGTGCGCTTGCCCCTCACTGGCGCGGCGCGCGCTCCTCTTCAGGGTCACGTGCTCGAACAGCAGTATCGCCAGCATAATCACCGGCAGCAGGCGCGGCGCCGAGAACTCGTCCATCCTGACGTCCAGGGCAAAACGGTAAAGCAGCACCACGCCGACGATCACCAGGGCGTAGGGAATCAGTGATCGCAGGGCCTGCATCATGGCCGGGAATGCCTCAGTGGACGGTGCCAGATCAAACTTGCTCTGGCGGTTGACCGTCAACGCCACGGTCATGAACATCATGGCCGTCAGCACGAACACCCAGATACCCCAGCCAAACAGCTCGTCGGTGGTCACTTCCCGGTTTAGGTAGGCGATGACTACCACCAGCAGACAGGGGCGCAGCACCACCCCCAGGGAGCCGGACATGGCGGTGGCGGCCAGGGCCAGGTGCCGGCGCGCGCCCGCGGCCCGCAATTCGCTGTAGATCACCGCCCCGGCGGCAATAACGAAAATGCCCGAGGCGCCGGTATAGGCCGTCGGCACCGCCGCCACCAGCACGGCAACCACGGCCAGCATCTCCGGCGGCATCCGCCACGGACGAAACACGTTGAAGACCAATGTGGCCAGCCGTGTCTGCTTGAGCATCATCCCTACCCAGACGTAGAGCCCGACGTTCAGGAACATGTCCGCCAGCTCCATCATCTTGCCCAGATAGATGCCGATGCCGGAAGCATGCCCGATCAGGGCAAAGTAGGTGCCCGAGATCAGACACATCACGGTATACAGCGGCACCGCGAGAAAAGCCTTATTGAAGCTGCCACCGCCCTGCAGGTCACCAGGCACCCGGAACAATCGGTACAGGCTGGCAAGGGTAAGACAGGCAAAACCGATGATCCACAGGTTGTGGAGGAGCAGCGCTTCCGATGACATGGAGGTGTCGCTGCCCAGACTCGATTGCCGGAAAATCACGCTGGAGCCCAGCAACATGGCGTTGGCGATGGTCTGCAGGGCGTGGGATACGATGTAATCGAGCCGGGTTTCCATGGCCCGCATGGCAATGTGGTGGCGGGTCAGGGTTGCGGTCACCGCGCACAGCATCACCAGGATCACCAGGATGTAACGCTGGGATTCCAGTCCGAACGCAATCAGGTCGGCAATGAACAACTCAACGGCACGATAAGCCCGGACACCGGGGGTCAGCTTGTCCTTCAGGTTCTCGTAGCTGGTGAAACTGGCCCGGCAATCCGCCACCGACCGCTCAATGGCAAGGCGGACATCCGCCGGATCTTTCTCTTGCTCCCCCAGCAACGCCGCCATGGGGTCGTCGGATACCTCGGATAACTCCTGCTGGACAGCAGATTCGATGTCGCGGTTAGGGTCGCAGTCCGGCTGGACCGGATCGGAGCGAAGCTTGTAGTAGCCGCCCCACATCTGCTCCCCCGCCCCCAGCATCTGGTTGTGAATATCACTGCTGGTGGAAAACAGCACCACCGCCAGCAACAGCAGGCAAGCGGGCAGAGAGGAAAACCACTCCAGCCCGGTACGACGAAAACCAACCTGGGACATAACGGCGCGCCCTGAAGACATCATGGGTTACAGCAGATCATCCAGATCCATGGTTTCAACGTTTTCCGGTTCGTCATCCCAGAAAGTGCCCAGGCGACCCAGCGGCGTTCGATAGCCGGCGTTCTCAACCCACATACGATCGGAAATGGCCACAATCATCTGTGTCGACATGGCATCGACGAAGGCCCACTCCTCGTTCGAAGGCGTTTCCTCAATGGATTCCGCATGACGGCGGATCACCTCACGCAGACGCTCATTGTCACCCTTGTTCATGGCAGCAATCGCGTGGAAGACATGGCTGAGGCGAACACCCGCCTGTTCACCCTGGCGATCAGACATTTCCAGCCGCTCGAAGGCATTCTCGCCCTCGGGCATGGCACCGGGAATCATCGCCCAAATGGTCGCTCGAAGCGCCATCGGCGCGCCCCACCACTTTTCGCTATCCAGGCAGCTGGTTGCCCTGCCTACCACGGAGCCCACATTCTTGGGCACACCAATAGCGGATGTGGATTGGATCTCGGCGTTCAGCGCCTGGAGTCCTGACAGCAGGCCCGCCATGTAGATGAATTCGTCCAGGTCGTCATCGAAGTCGGGGCACTCGCCATTACCGGGCTCACCGTAGAAGGCATTGTGATGCTGCCAGCTGCGGAAGTAGCGCTTGGCAGCCAGGGCGTGCGCACGCTTCTGGCGGATCATTGCGTCTTCAGCGGCATTACCATCCATGTTCCCCAGCGCAGCCAGCCCGGTCAGTTCGTGTTCACGGGCCTGCTCATCGGCACAGCCAGCGGCCGACAGATACAGCATCACGGCAATCTGGTCCGGCTCATTGGTTACCCGACCAAACGACATCAACAACGGAGCGGTTGCCTCAGTCATGGCGCACCCCATAGCCAGGTCGTCGGTGCTCAGCAGATAGGGCACGGTATGGTTGCGGGAGAACCCCTGAAGGACATCGCCAGTGGTCTTGTAAACCATGTGATTCACCACCCCACATCCGCTCAGGGCGACGCTGGCAACCACTGCCGCGGTCACGCCACGCAGCTTTGCGATGCCGGGCAACCACTGTCCCGCAGCTTTCTGGAAACGTTTCATAACTTCTGCACCTTCTTTATTGTTTTCAGAGCCAATCGGGCCGCCCGGACCACTGCTTGCGAAGCGTTACCGTTTGTAACCGGGCACGCATTATGGCGGACAACCCTCTGTTTTTATGAGAACCGCACCGCAAATGAACACGGAAAAACGCTATCCTTTGTCATCATGGGTTTGCACATTGCAGCCAAACCCACTATAGATTTGTTCAGCCTGCGGCTGGCTTGCCGCCGGTGTGACACCAAAAACGACAATAAGGAGTACCCGATGCGCAAACCTGAACTGGCAGCCGCCATTGCCGACAAGACCGGCCTGACCCGCGAGAAAGCCAGCGAGGTCATTACCGCCGTGACCGACCAGATTTCAGCGGCTGCCTCCAAAGGCGAAGACACCACCCTGATCGGATTCGGCACCTTCAACATCCGCACTCGCGAAGCCCGGGATGGACGCAACCCACAGACCGGCGCCACCATCAAAATTCCTGCCAGCAAGACCGTCGGGTTCAAGGCCGGCAAGGCACTGAAAGAGGCGATCAGCTAAGCTGACGGGGCCCGCGGGTGCGGGCCCCTCACCCAATCCTCAGGAAGCACACTCAGACCGGGAGCCATCCACCCGGCAACGAATCGCCTTCATCAGCTTGATCGCACGTTCGTCGTATACGTCATCCTCAAGCAGGGACAACCTCACCTTGCGCAGCATCTTGTCGTATTCCGCTACGTCTTCCTGCGGGGGATGCATCCACACATCTTCCGGAATTTCGGCTTCGGCCTGGGCGATGATCTCGTAGGCCTCATCGATGCGATTGATGGCCTGATCGCGAACCATTTGGCCGGCGTCATCCGGAAAACGATCACGGTGGATGATGACCTGGAAATTCATGTACGCCAGCGCATACTTGAACACCCCGCCGTCGGGATTCACGCCCTTGTATAGTTCCAGCGGGGAGTAGGCCACGGCCGGAGCATAGGCCAGATCCACGCTGCCGTTATTGAACTTGCCGGCGAAATTGGCGGAATTGGACCCCACCACGGACGCACCCACGTGGCGCACCATGCGGACCGACGCGTTGTCAAAGTCGAGCGTTGCGATACGCTTGCCCTGTAGCTCTTCCACCGAGTCGATGGAACGATCGCGGGTATGCAGGTACACCGCGCCGCCCGGGAATACACCCGCCACCTCGTAGGGACCGTCAACCAGAAACTGGCGCGCCTTGGGCTGGCTCAGGGTGTTGTAGAGCAGGCGCATTTCCTCTTCGCCGGGGACCGCACCCATGGCTTCGAGGGTACCGGTGAACTTGTTGAATTCACGGGCGCGCGTGCCCGTCAGCAGGACGGCATCGCACTGGCCGGCCTTGAAATCTTCAGCGGCCACTTTCTCATCCGTGTAGGCACGCAGGTTGAGCTTGATACCCTGCTTCATGGCTTCGGGCTGGAAGGTTTTGGTGATGGCGAACAGCGGTCCGTTGGCTCCGACCGGATCAAACACGCAGAAACTTCGCTCAAGGGGGGATTCTTCGGCCTGACTGACAGGCGCCATTATAAGACTGGCACACAGGGCAGCCGCTGCGGCCACCCGTTGCGGGAGGTTAGCTGATTTCACGGGATGACTCCTGAATTATTATTGTCAGATGCCAGGCACATCCTGTTTGTGCCCTTACATCGTGAGACCCTGACCTGAGATTAGGTCGGGTGCCACAAGAATACGTTGGCACAGGTGCCTGCCTTCAAGGGCTTTTCAGCAACAAGGTGAGAAACTGTGATGGGCTCGACAGAGGCGGGGCAACCTCTGCCGCATTTCCTTGCCGGAGCAACCGGGTCAGAGCACGCCCGGGCCCCAGGCAACGCGACCCTCGCAGAGGGTCAGCTTGACCACGCCGGGAAGGGCTTCATCCACTATCGGTGCGTGGCGGCCGGCCGACACCAGGCTGTTCTCTCCCGGGGTCCAGGTTGCGCCCGGATCAAAGATACACAGGTCCGCCGCCTCGCCCTGCGCCAGGCTGGCCGACCGACCGAGGATAGCGGCCGGTCCGGTGGTCATTGCCCGCAGCAACGCAGGCCGGGTCAGCTCACCACGCGCCACCAGCATCAGCCCCATGGACAGGGTGCTCTCGATGGTGGACAGGCCCGGTTCGGTCGCGCCCAGGGGCGCCTGTTTGGCGGCGGAATCGTGGGGCTGGTGCTGGCTGACGATGGCATCAATAACACCCTCACGGACACCGGCCAGCAGGGCCTGGCGATCGGACTCGGCCCGCAACGGCGGGCGCACGTGGAAGCGGCTGTCGAACCCGGACAGGGCGTCTTCGGTAAACAGCAACTGGTGCATGGCGACATCGGTGGTGACGGCGATGCCGCGACGGCGGGCATCCGCGACCATTTCCACACTGCGCGCCGACGACAGCTGGCTCAAGTGCAGGCGCACACCGGTTTCCTCTGCCAGCAACAGCATTTCCATCACCGAGGCAGTCTCCGCCACTTCCGGAATGCCCAGCAAGCCGAGGCGCGAGGCCACCAGGCCATCGTGGGCATAACCGTCGGCCGCCAGCGCCTGGTTCTCCGGGCTGAACATCACCGTCAGCCCGAAGGTTTTGGCATAAGCCATACAACGGCGGAGAATGCGTGCGTTGCGCACGCCACGGCCACCGTTACCCAACGCCACGCAGCCGGCGGAAGACAGGCCCGCCATATCGCTGAGTAGCTCCCCTTCCAGACCCCGGGTCACCGCGCCCACCGGCAGTACCCGGATCGGCGAACGGGCGTGGGCTCCGTCCCGGATCAGATGGGTGACCGCTCCGGAGTCGTTGACCGGTGACGTCTCCGGTGAGGCGCACACCGTGGTGAAGCCGCCGCGTGCCGCCGCGCGGGTTTCCGAGGCGATGTTGCCTTTCTGCCCGTTGCCGGGCTCCCGCAGGTTGCAGCACAGATCCACCAGGCCCGGCGCGACAATGCTGCCGGCGGCGTCGAAGATCTCATCGGTGTTGACGGTCTCGGCCGCCTTGCCAACAGCGCTGATCACACCATCCGTGATCACAACGGCCGCTTCGGTCAGCTCGTCACTACCCGGCAGTACCAACCGGCCATTGATGATTTTCAGGGATGCACCAGGTGTGTTGTTTCTATCCGTCACGCCTGTTCCCTCCCGGCCTGAATCTGATTGCGTTCCGATACCTGCCCGCCCATGGCCATGGACATGACCGCCATGCGGATGGCGATGCCGTTGGTGACCTGGTCCAGAATCACCGACTGGGGACCATCGGCCACGGCGGATTCAATTTCCACCCCGCGGTTGATCGGCCCCGGGTGCATCACGATGCATTCCGGATGGGCCAGCGCCAGCTTATCCCGGCTGAGACCGTAAAGACGATAGAACTCCCGTTCGCTGGGCAACAGGGCGCCCTCCATCCGCTCTTTCTGAAGTCGCAGCATGATCACCACGTCCAGGTCCTTCATGCCTTTTTGCATGTCGTATTCCACAGTGCAGCCGAGGCTTTCCACGTCCCGGGGCAGCAGTGTGCCGGGAGCGATGACCCTGACTTCCGCCGCGCCGAGCTCGTTGAGGGCGCGGATCTGGGACCGCGCCACGCGGGAATGTAGCACGTCGCCGACGATGGCCACTTTCAGGCCCTCAAAGCCGCCCTTGTGCTGGCGGATGGTGAGCATGTCGAGCATGGCCTGGGTGGGATGGGCATGGCGACCATCACCGGCGTTGATAATGGCCACGCCCGGGGTCACGCTCTCGGCGATGAAGTGGGGCGCACCGCTCTGGGAATGGCGCACCACAAACATGTCACTGGCCATGGCCTCCAGGTTGAGCAGGGTGTCCGACAGTGATTCGCCCTTGGAGGTGGCCGAGGTGCTGATATCCAGATTGAGTACATCGGCGGACAGCCGCTTGGCCGCCAGCTCGAAGGTGCTGCGGGTGCGGGTGCTGGATTCGAAGAACAGGTTCACCACCGTGCGCCCCCGAAGCAGCGGTACTTTCTTGATCGTGCGTTCGCCCACTTCAATGAAGGAATCGGCGGTATCGAGAATGTCGGTCAGCAGGGCGCGATCGAGCCCGTCGAGGGTCAGGAAGTGCCGCAGTTGGCCATCCGTGGTCAGCTGCAGGGATTGGTTTGGAGCTTGGTCTACAGTCATGGGTCGCCTGTTCGCCTGTTCACGAGAGAGTTTCGCGGTGGTTACTGCCCGGTTTCCTGCAATTCGATGCGCAGCGGATCGGGGCCGCGGAGTTTTACCCGCTGATGACTTTCCAGTGCCAGGACCTTGCCGGTGACATCCGGCTGGATCGGCAGTTCCCGGGCACCGAGATCAATCAGTGTGGCAAGAATGATACTGGCCGGGCGGCCATAATCGAAGATCTCATTCATCGCCGCGCGAATGGTGCGCCCACTCATGATGACGTCGTCAATCAGGATGATGTCGCGGTCCTCGGTACTGAAGGGCAGGCTGGATGGCTTCACCTTCGGGTTCAGGCCAATACGGCTGAAGTCGTCCCGGTAAAAGGAGATGTCCAGTTCGCCGTAGGGCTCTTCCAGCCCCAGACGCTTCCTCATGACATCGGCGAGCCAGACGCCGCCGGTACGGATACCGATCAGCGCCGGGGATTCCACGCCCCGCTCGGCCATGATGTCACGCAATCCGGCCTCCAGCTCGTCCAGCAACCGGTTCATATCAAGCAATGCGGTCATTATTCCCTCACTTAACGCCACCGGCTGTGTCCGGCGGGATTTACTGCTGGTGAAACCAGGTTTCCAGGATCAGCACGGCGGCGCGGTCGTCCACGCCGTGGCGACCGAAATCGCGGCTGCCGCCACCGGCCATCACCTCGCCCTTGGCTTCAAAACTGGTCAGGCGCTCGTCGACCATTTCCACCGGCACGTGAAAGCGGCCGTGCAGGCGTTTGCCAAACTTGCGGGCGCGGGCGCACATGTCGTTCTCGCTGTCGTCCATGTTCAGGGGCAGGCCGACCACTACCAGGTCCGGCTTCCATTCGTCCAGCAGCTGGCCGATGACGTCCCAGTCCGGAATGCCATCCCGGGCCGGCAACAGGGTCAGGGGCTGGCCGGTGCCCAACAGCTGCTGGCCGGTGGCCACACCGATACGGCGGGTGCCAAAATCAAACGCCATAACCCGGCGGTTACCTGCCTCAGGCATGGCCGATGGACTCGCTCAACTGGTTCAGGTCAATGCCGATCAGCTTCAGCACCGCCTCGTACCGCTTGTCCCAGGGCGTACGGAACAGGATATCGGTATTGGCCGGGCAGGTCAGCCAGGAGTTGCTGCCCAGCTCGCTTTCCAGCTGTCCTTCTCCCCAGCCGGCATACCCCAGAGCCACCAGGAATTCTTCCGGCCCCTCTTCACATCCGATGCCTTCAAGGATATCCCGTGACGTGGTGAGCATGACGTCATCGGTCACCTGGGCGGTGTTGTGCCAGGTAGTGTCGGGTGAATGCAGGACAAAGCCGCGCTCAGGCTGCACCGGGCCACCGCTGAAGACCGGCAGGTCCAGTTCGCCGCCTTCCATGTCCAGTTGCTCGAGGATTTCCCCCAGGTGAATGTCCAGGGGGTGGTTGATCATCAGGCCCAGGGCGCCGTCGTCGGAATGCTCGCACAGGTAGATCACCGCCCCGTGAAAGCGCGGATCCTCAAGGTAGGGAGACGCCACCAGGAAATGGTGACGCAAACTGTTGGGAGAGTGTTTTGATGCCGTCATCCCGATGTCAGCCCCCGTCGCTGGAAAGACCAGGTTCGAATGATTTCAAGCTCGTCGACCTCCTCTCTCATGCTGTCCGGGAACGGCGCGAATGGTGCGGCCATGCGCACGATGCGGATGGCGGCATCATCCAGCACGGTGCTGCCGGAGGATTGCAGAATGGCGACTTCTTTGATTGTGCCATCCTTTTGCAGAGAAACCAGCATTCTCAGTGTGCCATAGATACCGGCCCGCCGCGCTTCCGTTGGATAGTTGATATTGCCGACCCGCGTCACCTTGGTGATCCAGTTCTGGACGTACCAGGCATTGCTTGAGCGCAGGGTGGACGCCGCCGTTACTCTCATGATGCGGGGCTTCTTGGCGTAGGCCTGACGCTGGGCATCAAACCGGGCTTCGAGGCTGGCAATTTCCAGGCTGCGCTCCATCAGACTCTTTTTCTCACGCACCGGCAGCGGCTCTTCCGTCGGTTCCACCGCTTCGTCCGGCTCCCGGACCTGGCGACTGGACGCCGAATCGGTTTTTACAGTCTCGCGATCCTGCTGCACCGGCTCGGTCCGGGACGGCGGCTCCGGCTGCACCTCGGCAATGTCCGGCTGGCTGACGTCCGTCGGCTGCGGCGAGGTCATTTCCTGCGCTTCCTCTTCGGTCCCGCTGCCCTGCTGGCTGGTCTGGGCCAGGAAGTCGGCCTCGTCCGGATCGGTCTCATCGTCAAACTGCGACAGGGTGATTTCCATGGTTTGCGCGGAAGAGCGCGGCGACTCCGGCGCGAAGGTAATCCCCAGGACAATCACCGCGTGCACGGCCAGCGCCATGAACAGGGTAAAGGAAAACCGGTCGAAATCACTTACCTGCGCTGCCATTGTTACTTCAACCGCTTCTCGATGGCATCCATCAGCTGCCCGGAAATATCAATACCGAAGGCCGCATCCAGTTCACGGATACAGGTCGGGCTGGTGACGTTGATTTCGGTGAGGTAGTCACCAATCACATCCAGGCCCACAAAAATCAGCCCCTTCTCCTTGATGACCGGTGCCACCCGTTCACAGATTTCCCGGTCACGGTCGGTCAGTTCACGGCCTTCGCCGCGGCCACCGGCCGCCAGGTTACCGCGATTCTCGCCCTGGGACGGGATCCGCGCCAGTGCGTAAGGCACCGGTTCGCCATCAATCAGCAGGATGCGCTTGTCGCCGTTGCTGATTTCGGGAATGAACTTCTGGGCCATGGCCTGGTGGGCACCGTAGTGGGTGAGGGTTTCGATAATCACACCCAGGTTGGCGTCGTTTTCCTTGACGCGGAAGATGGAGCGGCCACCCATACCGTCCACCGGCTTCATGATGATGTCGCCATGCTCGGCGTAGAATTCACGGAAGCGGGTGGAGGACCGGGTGACAATCAGCGGCGGGGTCAGGTCCTCGAACTGGGTGGCGAACAGTTTCTCGTTGCAGTCACGCAGGGTCGCGGCGGGGTTCACCACCAGCGCACCCTGCTGTTCGGCGGCTTCCAGAATGTAGGTAGCCATCAGGAATTCCCGGTCCACCGGCGGATCCTGGCGCATCAGGATAACGTCCAGGTCGCCCAGCGCCCGGTCCTGGGAGGCGCCGAAGGCGTACCAGTTCTCGGGGTCCAAGTGTACCGTCAGGTCACGGGTGTGCGCCCTGGCCTGCCCGCCCTTCAGGTACATGTCCGGGAGCTCCATGTACTCAATCTGCCAACCGCGTTTCTGGGCCGCCAGCAACATCGCCAGCGAGCTGTCTTTCTTGAAGTGGATCTTCTCGATGGGGTCCATCACGATCCCGAGTCGGACTGTCATAATGCCTCTTGAGCTCCAGGGTTAAAAACACGAACCGGTCAGCAGAGCGAAGGATAGATTAAGTGCTATGCTGTGAACACTGATGGTATTGTACCCGAGCTTTGAATGCATCCGCAGAAATCCGGGGTGTATAACGTGACGTTGCGGGCAGAAGTACATTTAGTCACAAAGTTGTGCTTTTTATCCGGCCATCGATCCTCTATAAATGAGCGGGATTTATAGAAGAATCCCAAGGTTTGTGTTAAAAACCCCGTTTAAAATAACGACAGTCGCAGAGCGCAAGGCAGTTGGACAATGGATGACAACTTCGAGAATCTGAAGATTATGGTGATCGACGACAGCAAAACCATCCGTCGCACCGCAGAAACCCTTCTGAAAAAAGTCGGCTGTGAGGTCATCACCGCAACTGACGGCTTTGACGCTCTGGCGAAAATCGCCGATTCCCAGCCGGACATCATTTTTGTCGATATCATGATGCCCCGCCTGGACGGCTATCAGACCTGCGCACTGATCAAGAACAATTCCTCTTTCAAAAAGACGCCGGTCATCATGCTCTCCAGTAAGGACGGTCTGTTTGACAAGGCCAAGGGCCGTATTGTCGGTTCTGATCAGTACCTGACCAAGCCGTTCAGCAAGGACGAGCTGCTCAACACCATCCGCCAATATGTACCCCAGGCGGAACAGTAAATCAGCCGAAGCAAAGAACTATTGAGGAAACCATGGCCCGCATTCTGATTGTTGACGACTCCCCCACCGAGGTTAAGAAAATCTCAAGCATCCTGGAAAAGCACCAGCACGAAGTACTGACTGCTGATAACGGTGCTGACGGCGTAGCCAAGGCCCGCGCTGAAACTCCGGATCTGGTTCTGATGGACGTGGTCATGCCAGGACTGAACGGTTTTCAGGCCACCCGACAGCTGACCCGCGCTCCGGAAACCGCTTCCATCCCCGTGGTGATTGTGACCACCAAGGATCAGGAAACCGACCGTGTCTGGGGTACCCGTCAGGGCGCCAAGGGCTACCTGGTCAAACCTGTCAAAGAAGATGACCTGATCAAAACAATCAACAGCCTGATTGCCTGATCCCCAACCTTGGAGTACGCATGTCCGCCCAGGCCGCCCCTTTTGCCGTTCTGACGGATATCGCCCAGCGCAGCCGGTCCATGGCGGCCGGCCTGCCGGAACAGCAGGAAGCCGTTGAACTCTGGAATGGCATCGGCTTTGTTCTGGCGGGCGAACGCTATGTGGCGCCCATGGGTGAAGTCACCGAAATCCTTCATGTCCCCCGGTTTACACACATTCCGGGGGTTCAGCCGTTCATGATGGGGGCCGCCAACGTTCGTGGCCGCCTCCTTCCCCTTGTCGATCTTGCCGGCTTCTTTGATGTCCCACGCTCGTCCCGCAGTCAGCGTGAGCGCCGGGTACTGGTGGTGGAACAGGGTGATGTGTTCAGCGGCCTGGTGGTCGACAGCGTATCCGGGATGCAGTATTTCGCACGGGACAGCTTCGTGGCCTCGCCCGGCGATGTCCCTGCGAACGTTCAGCCGTTTGTTAGCGGTGGTTATGAACGGAACGAAGAAGTCTGGAAAGTGTTCTCCGCCGCCGACCTGGTGGAAGACGAGCGGTTTCTGGACGTTGCGCAGTGGTAAGGGTGATGACCATGGCAGGAGCGTCATCCCTGCAGCCCAAGCACGCAGAAGAAAACTTGCCAATATAATGAAAAGGCCGGGAGCCAGAAAATGAAAAACAGAGCCGGAAGATTCAGTATGGGACAGGGAGGCAACAAACTCGTTGCCGGCCTGATTGCCGCACTGATTGCACTCACCGTCCTGCTTGTTGTGGTCCTGTTCATAATTAACAAGGACAGCCAGAACGACCAGGAATACATCGCCCACGCCTCCGAGCTGCGGGTACTGTCACAGGAAATCGCGAAGAACGCGACGGAAGCCGCCGGCGGTACCGCCGAGGCCTTCGACCAGCTGCGCCGGTCCCGTGATGAGTTCCAGCAACTGTGGTCCTACGTGGTTGACGGTAACCCGGAAACCGGCCTGCCGCCCAGCGAGTTTGCCCGGGAAAGCAGCGTTCAGGCCGACTGGGACGCGGTTCGTGAAAACGCCGACAGCATCCTGTCCACCCGGGACGCGGTCCTCGGCCTGCATGAAGTGGCACGAACCCTGAACGAAACCATTCCCCAGCTGCAGGTGGAGTACGATGACATCGTACAGATCCTGCTGGACAACAACGCCCCGGCGGAACAGGTGGCACTGGCCCAGCGCCAGTCCCTGCTGGCCGAGCGTATCGTTCGCTCTGTAAACAACGTACTGTCCGGTGACGAAGACGCGGTTATCGCCGCCGACCGTTTCGGCCGTGACGCCAGCCTCTTTGGTCGCGTACTTGAGGGGCAGATGAACGGCAACCCGGCCATGGGCATCTCCCGCGTGGATGACGAAGACGCCATCTACGGCCTGGAAGCGGTTGGCGAGCTGTTCGAGTTCGTTTCCCAGAACGTTGACGCCATCCTTGAAGCTTCTCCCGACCTCTTCAAGGTGCGTACCGCGGCCTCTGACATCTTCCAGAACTCCCAGATCCTGCTGGACGATATTTCCGTCCTGGCCAACAAGTTTACCGGGCAGGCCGGCTCCCGCCTGATCGGCCCGACCCTGGCCTTTATCATCCTTGCCGGCATGGTCGGTATTGTGGTCCTGATCGGCGTGGTGCTGTACCGCGAAGCCCAGGAGCGTCTGGCGACGACTCAGGAGCAGAACGAGCAGAACCAGAACGCGATCCTGCGACTGCTGGACGAACTCGCCGATCTGGCGGATGGTGACCTGACCACCGAGGCCACGGTCACCGAGGACTTCACCGGTGCCATCGCCGACTCCATCAACTACGCGATCGACCAGATGCGCGGTCTGGTACAGGCGATTCGTGGCACGGCGGTACGGGTTGCCTCGGCATCCCAGGAAACCCAGGCCACGGCCATGCACCTGGCCGACGCTTCCGAGCACCAGGCCCAGGAAATTGCCGGCGCCTCTGCGGCGGTGAACGAGATGGCGGTGTCCATCGACCAGGTATCCTCAAACGCGGCTGAATCCTCTGCGGTTGCGGAGCGGTCGGTTGCGATCGCGAAGAAAGGCGCGGAAGTGGTACAGAACACCATCCGCGGCATGGACAACATCCGTGAGCAGATCCAGGAAACGTCCAAGCGGATCAAGCGTCTGGGTGAATCTTCCCAGGAAATCGGTGACATCGTATCGTTGATCAACGACATCGCCGACCAGACCAACATCCTGTCCCTGAACGCCGCTATCCAGGCCTCCATGGCCGGTGACGCGGGCCGGGGCTTCGCGGTGGTTGCGGACGAAGTTCAGCGCCTGGCGGAACGTTCCTCTGCGGCAACCAAGCAGATTGAAGCACTGGTCAAGACGATCCAGTCGGATACCAACGAAGCGGTTATCTCCATGGAGCACACCACCGCTGAGGTGGTCCGTGGCGCCCGTCTGGCCCAGGACGCGGGTATCGCCCTCGAGGAAATCGAGAACGTATCCATGAGTCTGGCGGAACTGATCCAGAACATCTCCAACGCCGCCCGCCAGCAGTCGTCGTCTGCGGCGCACATTTCCAACACCATGAACGTTATCCAGGAAATCACATCCCAGACTTCCTCCGGTACCAACGCGACTGCGAAGTCGATCGGTAACCTGGCAGAAATGGCGTCCGAGCTGCGGTCCTCCGTTGCCGGCTTCACCCTGCCTGAGGAAGAAGGGGCAGAACAGCAGGAAGAGGAAGACAGCGACGTCCCGGTGGTGGGCTGATCGAATTTCCGAGGCGACTGACGGTTTATGGCTGAAACACGCGACGACCGCTCACCTGCCGAGGGCATCTGGTCCCTGCGCCGACTTCCGGAAATGGATGAGGCGCAGTTCCACCAGTGGCAAACATTGCTGGAGCAGCGAACCGGCATCACTCTGGCCTCTGGCCGCCAGTCGTTTCTCGAGACCAATCTCGGGATCCGGATGCGCGAAATTGGCTGCGACAGCTATCAGGCCTACTACGAGCAGATCGTCTCCGGGCCTGATGCCATTGTGGAATGGGCAACCCTGGTTGACCGCCTGACCGTTCAGGAAACCCGGTTCTTCCGGGATTCCGATGCCTTCCGGTTCGTCTCGGACTTTGTCCTGACCCGGCCACGGGAGCAGCTGAAACGGCGACCACTGGAAGCCTGGAGCGTCGGCTGCTCCAGCGGGGAAGAGCCTTACACCCTGGCGATGATTCTGGACGAATGCATGACCCAGTTGGCGCTGCCACCGCTGTTCGGGGTGACCGGATCGGACATCAGCAAGCCAGCCATCGAAAGAGCCCGCAAGGGCGTGTTCAATACCCGCAAGCTGGCGGGCGTAAATGAAGATCTCAAGGCCAGATACTTTCGGCCGGCGGAACGAAATGCCGTGGAAATGACCGAAAGTATCCGGGAACGGGTGTGTTTCACCCAATTGAACGTGCTGGACCTGAACGAGGCTCCGATGCACGGGATGAACATTATCTTCTGCCAGAATCTGCTGATTTATTTCCGGCGCTGGCGTCGGCGGGAAATCGTGAAGCGGCTTGCAGAAAGGCTGGCGCCCGGGGGGTTGCTGGTCCTGGGCCAGGGAGAGCTGACCGACTGGCAGCCCCCTGGCTTACAGAGGGTACCCTCGGAACATGTGCTGGCGTGGATCAAACGCCAGACTGACGAAGAATAACCGGAGTGGTTATGGGCAATCACCATGACAGCATCGCCCTGGACTGGGTTCGGGGCGAAATACAGGACACGCTGACCCAGGGTCAGCAGGCACTGGAAGCGTATGTCGAAAACCGCGACGATACCGCGCGTCTGCGCTTCTGCCTGAACTACCTCCATCAGGTGCACGGCACCCTGCAGATGGTGGAGTTGTATGGCGCTGCCCTGCTTACCGAAGAAATGGAAAAGCTCACCCAGGCGGTACTGAACGATACCGTCGGCAGCGTGGACGACGCCGTTGAAGTGCTGATGCAGGCCATCCTGCAACTGCCCCAGTACCTGGAGCACCTTGCCACCAGCAAGGACGATTTCCCCATGGTGCTGCTGCCACTGCTGAATGACCTGCGGGCCGCTCGTGGCGAGTCCCTGTTGTCGGATACCTCCCTGTTCAAGCCTGACCTGAGCCGGTCACAGCAGCGGGCCGCCAGCAATGCGTCACAGCGCCTGCAGGATCCGAAGGTGCTTGGCCATATCCGCAAGCTGCGCCAGATGTACCAGTTTGCCCTTGCTGGCGTGGTCCGCGAGGCGGATCTGGACGCCCATTTCGATTACATGCAGAAGGTCCTGCAACGGCTGATCCGGCTGTGCCAGACAACCCCGAGGGGCGAACTCTGGAAAGCGGCCTCGGCGTTCGTGGAAACCCTGCAAAGCCGTATCAACCCGGTGAACACTGCGGTCAAATCCCTGCTGCGGGAACTGGACAGCGAGATCCGCCGCCTGAGCGACGAGCATGTCGACATCCTTCAGCAGCCGATCCCGGAAGCCCTGCTCAAACATCTGCTCTACTATGTCGCACGAGCTCGCGATCTGGACACGCCCCGGGTGGCGGAACTGCGCAAGGACTATCACCTGGAACAGGCGCTGCCGTCGGAAGACGACGTTGATGCCGCCAGGACCCGGGTCTCCGGTCCCGGTCGCGAAGCCATCCATTCCGTGGTCAGCGCCCTCAACGAGGAACTGGCCAAGCTCAAGGATCAGCTCGACCTGTTTGTACGGGCGGAGCTGAGGCAGAATGATGAGCTGGAAGAACTGTTGCCGGGGCTCAGGCAAGTAGCCAATACCCTGGCGGTGCTCGGCCTCGGTATCCCCCGCAAGGTGGTGACCGACCAGATCGAGCTGGTGGAACGCTTGTCCAGACAACCCAAGGCTGTCGACGACGGCACCCTGATGGACATTGCCGGAGCGCTGCTTTACGTCGAAGCAAGCCTGGCGGGTCTGGACAGCGACCGTTACCAGGAAACCCACGAATCCGACGATGGTGAACAGGTTATCAACCTTGGCAGCCGTGAACTCGGTGAAGCCAGTGGTGCGCTGTTAAGGGAATCCAGGAACACCCTGGAGCAGGTGAAGACCGCTATCGTCAACTTCATTGCATCCCAGTGGGATGTCCGTGAAATCGAACATGTCCCCGGTCTGTTACACAGCATCCGCGGCGGCCTGGGGCTGATTCCCCTGGACCGCGTGGCCGACATGCTGGGTTCCGCCGAACACTACATCACCGATGTGTTGTTGGGTGGCAAGCAGGTACCGGACTGGAAACAACTGGATACCCTCGCGGATGCGGTAACCAGCATTGAGTATTACCTGGAGCGCCTGGCGGAAGGCATCGGCGAGAACGACAGCATTCTGCACGTCGCCGAAGAAAGCCTGGCGTCCCTGGGCTTCCCCGTGGGTTCCGAGCCAACCTGGCAGCAGCCGTCGGAGGAGGATATTCCGGTGGTCGACAGCGAGGTGGCCGCTCCGGAGGAAATGCCGCCGGCCGCCGCCGAAGCCAAAGGCTCCGACGAGGAACTGCTGGATGACGAGATTCTCGGTATCTTCGTGGAAGAGGCGGAGGAAGTCCTGCAGACCATCCACGAATTCTATCCGCGTCTGCGCCAGAACCACGATGACCGTGAAGCACTGTCGGAAGTGCGCCGTGCATTCCACACCCTCAAGGGCAGCGGCCGTCTGGTGGGTGCCACCAGCATTGGCGAACTGGCCTGGTCCGTGGAAAACCTGCTGAACCGGGTGATCGACCAGACCATCAGGCCCAACGACGACCTGTTCTCCCTGATCGACGACGTGAACGCCCGCATTCCGTCCCTGATCCGCGAATTCCGCGAAGGCCAGTCCGACGGTGATGTGGTTGAGCTGATCGAACGTGCCGAAGCCATGTCCACCACCCGCAAAACCGACGGGGATTTGCCGACGCCGGTTTTGGAAGAGCCCGCCACCGACATGTCGGAAGCAGAAGCGGAGGCGCCAGCGACCAGCGTTGCAGAAGATGAAGACGATCTGATCGATGACGAAATCCTCGAGATCTTCATCGAAGAAGCCGGTGAGGTCCTCGACACCATCCGGGAATACCTGCCCATGCTGTTGCGCCAGCATGATGACCGTACCGCCCTGTCGGAAGTCCGTCGCGCCTTCCATACCCTCAAGGGCAGTGGTCGCATGGTGGGTGCACTGGTCGTGGGCGAACTGGCCTGGTCCGTGGAAAACATGCTCAACCGGGTAATAGACGGCAGCATTTTCATGAACGATGACATCTCCGTTCTGCTGGAGGATGTCACCGCAGCTTTGCCCGCCCTGGTGGAAGACTTCGAGAAACGCCAGGCCCCCAGCCGCGATACCGCACCCCTGGAAGCACGCGCCAACTCCCTGGCCAACGGCGAGATTCCGGATGCAGCGGCAATGCCCGCATCCGACCCGGCAGCAACCGCCGACGCGGATAGCACAACGGTCGACACCGAACACGATGACTCAAGCGTAGATCCGGTGCTGCTCGACATTTTCGAGAGCGAAGCCGAAACTCACCTCCAGACTCTGCAGGCATTCCTGGAAGTCGCCGGTGACAAGGCCTCCGTCGCCTACACCGATGATCTTTCCCGCGCCCTTCATACACTCAAGGGCAGTGCACACACGGCGGGCATTGCCCCGATTGCGGCGGTGATCACGCCACTGGAACGCTTCGTCAAGGAATCCCGCGCGCAGAACAAGCGAGCGGACCAGGAAATCGTCGGCCTGATCGCCGAAGCCTGCGACTTCCTGACCCAGGGGCTCAGCCAGTTACGACAGGATCCACAGGCCCCGCTGGACGGCGCCGACGATTACCTGCAGCGCCTTGATAGCATCACCGCGGAAACCCTGCGCAGCCATACCAGCGTGGATAACGAATCGCCCCGGCAACAGCCCGCGCCACAACTGGTTCAGCTGTTCCTTAATGAGGGCCTCGACATCCTGCTGGACGCCGATCGCATTCTGGACGATTGGGCTGCGGATCCGCAGAAGACATCCGCCGTCGACAAACTGGGTGTTGAGCTGCACCAGTTGACCGAGGGCGCACAGGAAGCCGGCCTGACCGATGTAGCCGGCCTGTCCGGCGCCCTCGGCCAGACCTACGAGCGTGCCGGTTCCCCGGATTTCACACCGGATGCGGACTTCTTCACCACCGTGCGCGCCGCCCACGAACAACTGATCAATATGATGGATCAGGTGGCTGCCGGGCTGGCGACGGAATCCGGCGAGGAACTGATTGCCGAACTGGCCGCATTGACCGCCGACCTGAGCGAATCCGGCGAAGCCCGGCCTGACGCGTTTGAGCAGGAGTTCACCGGCGACCTGGAAGAAATTGACCTCAGTTTCGACATGGAGGAAGAGGAGCGTCCAGCCGGAAACAACGAGCAGCCTCCGCTGGTGGAAACCGACGAAGACATGGACAACGAACTCGCGGAGATCTTCCTTGAGGAAGCCCGCGACCTGATCAACAGCTCCGCCGACACGCTGCACAACTGGAGTGACAACACCGGCAACCTCGATCTGCTGAGACTGCTGCAACGTGACCTGCACACCCTCAAGGGTGGTGCACGGCTGGCCGATATTCCGGCGGTGGGGGATCTGGCCCACGAACTGGAAACCCTGTTCGAAGGCCTGAGCGAGCAACGCCTGTCCATTACCGACGAACTCTCGGACCTGCTGTTCCGCAGCCATGATCGCCTTGCCGGTATGGTGGATGCGCTGGAACAACAGGAGTCACCGCGCCCGGCTCCGGACCTGATTGGTGAAATCCATGCGTACATGGACAACACCCGCGGGTCCCGTCCGGTCACCGATGTCAGCACGCCGACCGAGGACGACCAACCGCTCCAGGACGAGCCGGAACCGGAAGCCACCGATTTATCGCACCTTGATCCGGAACTGGTGGGCATCTTCCTGGAAGAAGCCTACGACCTGATCAATTCCACCGGCAGCGCCCTGCACACCTGGAGTGAGGACCCTTCCGACCGGGCGATCGCCGCGGAGCTGCAACGGGATGTGCACACCCTCAAGGGCGGCGCGCGCATGGCCGGCGTTGATGCCATTGGCGATCTCACCCACGTACTGGAAGATCTGTTCGAGAAAGTCGCCGAAGGTCAACTGGCGGCCAGCAATGACATGAACGACCTGCTGTTTGCCTGCCATGACCGGCTGGCCCAGATGGTCGAACAGGTTGCCACCCAGAAGCCCTGTCCGTCAGCGGACGAGCTGGTCGCCGAAGTCAAGGCGATTCTCTCCGGCAAACCGGTGCCCTCCCGTCAGGAAGTGGCCGATGCAGCGCCATCCGATGTTCCGGACAGCGTGACCGAAGCCTTACCGGAAGCCACCGACGACGAGCTGGTAGGCATCTTCCTGGACGAAGGGCTGGAAATTCACGCCGCCGTCAGCGAGTGCCTGGCGCAGTGGCGGGATGAACCAGACGAACTCAGTGGTGTGACTCAGCTTCAGCAGGAACTTCATACCCTGAAGGGCGGCGCCCGCCTGTCCGACGTCGACCCCATTGCCGATCTCGCGGAGGCCTGGTCCGATGCCCTTGATCCGCTGATCAGCGGCGCCAGCAACCAGGCCACATTGCTGACACTGAGCGATCAGGCTCTGGACAGCCTGAAAACCATGCTGAACAGCCTGGAAGAGGGCGGCAAGCCAGACCCCGATCCGAAACTGGTGCAGGCACTGCAGGACGCACACCGGGCAGCGGCGGACGAAACGCCCGTGGAAGCGTCCCCGGCAACCACGGACGAAGAGGTTGATCCTGAAGTCCTGGATATATTCCTGGAGGAAGCCGGCGAGATCCTCGACCAGTTGGAACAGCTGCTGGAAGACTGGCGCAAGGAACCGGCCAACCACCACTTCAATCAGGAAGCCCAGCGCGCGCTGCATACCCTCAAGGGCGGCGCTCGCCTGTCACAACTGAGCGAACTGGGTGACAAAGCCCACGCCTTCGAAACCCGGCTGATCGACCTGGGTGGCAACGCCCCGGACGACAAAACCTGGCAAACCATTACCGACGATCACGACGCCATCGTGGCGCTGGTCAACCGGATCCGCGAAGGCGTCGGGCAAGGTGGCGCCGTTCCTGCGCCGGCACCCGAGAAGCCGGATGCGGAAGAAAAGCCGGCGGCTCCCGCGGCCGAACCGGCTCCGGTGCCCGAGAAACCGTCTCAACCAGCGCCAGCACCAACGCCGCAAAAGTCAGCGGCCAAGCCCCGCAAGAAAGCGACCGATGTGCAGCGCGCGGCCCAGGAAACCATCCGGGTATCGGCGCCGTTACTGGATGAACTGGTCAACCTGGCGGGTGAAACCAGTATTACCCGTGGCCGCCTGGAACAGCAAAGCAGTGATTTCAGCCACACCCTGGATGAAATGGCGGCCACCATCGAACGTTTGCGCGAACAGTTGCGGCGGATGGAAATCGAAACCGAGACCCAGATCCTGTTCCGTGCGGAAAAGGAACACGGACCGGACTACGGCGACGATTTCGACCCCTTGGAAATGGACCGCTATTCCTCCATTCAGCAGCTGTCACGGGCACTGACCGAGTCCTCATCGGACCTTGCGGACCTGCGTGAAACCCTGTCCGACCGGGTACGGGATACCGAGACCCTGCTGGTACAGCAGTCCCGCATCAACACGGAACTGCAGGAAGGTCTGATGAAGACCCGCATGATTCCGTTCGCTTCCATGGTTCCCCGCCTGCGGCGCATCGTGCGCCAGATCAGCGGCGAACTGGGCAAGAAAGTCGAATTCGACGTCCGCAACCCGGAAGGGGAAATGGACCGCAACATCCTCGAGCGTATGATTGCGCCGCTGGAACATATGCTGCGTAACGCCCTGGACCACGGCATCGAAACCCCGGCTGATCGCAAGAAGTCGGGCAAGCCGGAAACCGGTGAAGTGACCCTGTCACTGACCCGGGAAGGCGGTGATGTGGTGCTGCGGATGATCGATGACGGCGCCGGCATTCCCTCCAGCGTGATCCGCGACAAGGCCATTCGCCAGGGCATGCTGTCGGCGGACGAGGACCTGAGCGATCGGGAAGTCCTGCAGTTCATCCTGCAGCCGGGCTTCTCCACCGCCCAGCAGGTAACGCAGATTTCCGGCCGCGGTGTGGGCATGGACGTGGTCGCCAGCGAAATCAAACAGCTGGGCGGCAGCCTCGATATCGACTCCACCGTGGGTCGCGGCACCACCTTCACCGTACGCCTGCCCTTTACGGTGTCCGTCAACCGGGCCCTGATGGTGTCCACCGGCGAGGATTTCTACGCCATCCCGCTGAACACCATTGAAGGTATTGTGCGGGTCAGCACCTACGAGCTTGAGGAATACTACAAACCGGACGCACCGCTGTATGAGTACGCCGGCCAGCAGTACCGGTTGCAGTACCTGGGCAACCTGCTCAACAGTGATCACCATCCGAAGCTTCAGGGCCAGGCCCTGCCGTTGCCGGTCATTCTGGTTCGCGGCGCGGAGCAGCCGATGGCCCTGCAGGTGGACAACCTGATGGGTAGCCGGGAGATCGTGGTGAAATCCCTGGGGCCGCAGTTCAACTCGGTGCGGGGCGTCTCCGGCGCCACCATTCTCGGTGACGGTAACGTGGTGGTGATCCTCGACCTGCCGGCGATGATCCGTTCCGACATCCTGTCCGAGCGCCAGCGCCTGGCCAGCATGGAGAAAGCCCGCGAGTCCGCCCGCTACGAACAGCGCGAAACCGTGGTGATGGTAGTGGACGACTCGGTGACCGTGCGCAAGGTGACCTCACGCCTGCTGGAACGCAACGGCATGGAGGTCATCACCGCCAAGGATGGTCTCGACGCCGTGGCGCAGCTTCAGGATCACCGCCCGGACATTATCCTGCTGGATATCGAAATGCCCCGGATGGACGGTTTCGAAGTGGCCAGCTTTGTGCGCCATGACGACAACCTGCGGGACACCCCGATCTGCATGATCACCTCACGAACCGGTGAGAAGCACCGCGAGCGGGCACTGGCCATTGGTGTCAACGAATACCTCGGCAAGCCATTCCAGGAAACCGAGCTGCTTGACACCATTATCCGGCTGACCGGGAACCAGTGATGACCGGCCTGTCGCCAGGCCGGCCGAGCGTCGGGATCGTTTCGGACATTGTCCTGCAGCGCCACCGCCTGCAGGCGGCCACGTCGAAGTTTGGTCTCGACGTGTGCTTTTCCGGAGATCCCGACCGCCTGCAGGATTACCCGGAATTTCCGGATGCCAGCCTCTGGCTGGTCACCCTGGAGGATGAAGCGGATCACCCGGTGCTGTTTGACCATCTGCTGGAGAACACCGACGCGCCCGTGCTGTTCGGACTGGACCCGGCGCCAAGGCCCGGCACCACGGACTATTTCCGCTGGGAGCAACGGCTGCTCGGCAAACTGGAACAGCAACTGGGCCACCTGGAAGAACTGGATTCGGAAGCCAGCCTTGAAGAGCTCGCCGAACAGTCACCAACGGATGCGCCCCAGCTGCCCCATTGGATTCCAGCGGCAGCCCCCGACTCCATCGCGGAGCAAGTCTGGATTCTCGGCGCATCCCTGGGTGGGCCCGCAGCGGTCAAAAGCTTCCTTGACCACCTGCCACCCGGCCTGCCCGTGGGCTTTATCTACGCCCAGCATATCGATGGCAATTTCACCGACGTGCTGACCCGCGTGCTCGGCCGCCATGCCCATTATCAGCTCAAGGGCGCGGAGCCGGGTTACCGGGTTCGCAATGGCGACGTTGTGTTATTGCCGGTGGAACGGGAGTGGACGCTGAACGCCGAGGGTGCGCTGGCGGAGAAGGAATCGCCCTGGCCCGGCCCCTACGGCCCTTCCATCGACCAGGTGCTGCTTAACGTGGGTGACCATTACGGCAACCGCTGTCATGCTATCCTGTTTTCCGGCATGGGCAACGACGGCGCCATTGCCGCCCCCCTGCTGAAAGCCTATGGCAGCAAGATCTGGGTCCAGGAAAGCAACAGTTGCGGGAACAGCTCCATGCCGGACTCGGTGGCCGCCACCGGCTGCGCATCCTTCGTCGGCACGCCGGAACAGCTGGCCCGGGAACTAGTCAAAACGATTGAAGAATCCTGCCTGCTCAAGGGCCGGCAAAAAAGGGATTCCGCCTGAGGAAATGAGTGATGAGCGATAACAGTCAAACCCTCTCCTGCGTCATGATCCCGATGAACGGCAGACAACTCCTGTTACCCAACGTATCCATTGCCGAGGTGGTGGATTACGCCAGCTCCGATGCCGGCGCCAACACGCCGGAGTGGCTGGTAGGGCACCTGAACTGGCGGGGACTGGACCTGCCGGTTATTTCCTACGACGCTGCCAATGGCGCCACCCTGACCATTCCCGGCGACAACCGCGGCCGCATTGTGGTGCTGAATACCATTGGCAATGAACATCGGCAGGTTCCGTTCATGGCGCTGGTAACCCAGGGCATCCCCAGCCAGGCGCGCCTGAGTGAAGAGCAGATCCGCAAGCTGGATGGTGAAGCCGGCCCCGCCGACCTGATGCAGGTTGAGGTGGAAGGCGATACCGCCTGGATTCCGAACCTGGAGTACCTGGAATCACTGGCCGCTGAAGTCGCTCACTGAGCCGATTCGAAACGTCTGTGATTTGTCGGATTACGCTTTGCTAATCCGACCTACGGGAGATCTCATACACACCGGGGCATGGTACTGGCGTTTGCAAATGTTATAATGTTGCAAATTCTCCAGGACAGTGGCCATGCCTACCAGCGCTCTTCCCTATCGCCCGCACAATCACGATGCCTGTGTAGACCAGGCGCTGGCGGATGCCCGCGCCATCTGCCAGCAACAGAATGCGCGCCTGACGCCCACCCGCGAACGGGTGCTGGAGCTGATCTGGCAATCCCACAAACCCCTGGGCGCTTATGATGTACTCGCCGAGCTGGCGGAAGACGGCCATAACGCCGCCCCACCCACGGTCTACCGGGCGCTGGATTTCCTGCAGCAACATGGCCTGGTCCATCGTATTGCCTCGCTGAACTCGTTTGTTGGCTGTACTCATGCCGGCAAGCACCACAACGGTATGTTCCTGATCTGCCGCAGTTGCGGCAACGTGCTGGAACTGACCTCTCCGGAAGTGGCCCATGCGGTGTCCGCGGCAGCCTCTGCCGAGGCCTTCCAGCCACAAGACGTGATGATCGAGATCGCCGGACTCTGCCCGGGCTGTCATACGGACGCCCACCATGACTGAACCGCTGGTAACCCTGGAACGTGTAACCGTTGCCTTTGACGACCGTCCCGTGGTGGACCGGGTGGACCTGTCAGTCCATCGTGGAGACATCATCACCATTATCGGACCCAACGGCGCCGGCAAGACCACCCTGATCAAGGCCGTGCTCGGTATCCAGCGAGTCACCGAGGGGGCGGTTACCCTTGCCAGGAACCTGACCGTTGGCTACGTCCCCCAGCATCTGACCCTGGAATCCACCCTGCCACTGACCGTCAAACGCTTTATGGCGCTCAGCGGCCGGCCCCGGGGCGAATGCCTGGCGGCACTGGAGAAAACCGGCGTAGGGCACCTGATCGACGCCTCCATCCATCACCTGTCCGGCGGCGAAAAGCAGCGCCTGCTACTGGCCCGCGCCCTGGCGCGGAAGCCGGACCTGCTGGTACTCGATGAGCCGGCGCAGGGCGTGGACATCAACGGCCAGGCCGCGCTCTACGACCTCATCCGTCAACTGCGGGACCAGCTTGACTGCGGCGTGATCATGATCTCCCACGACCTCCACCTGGTGATGGCCGCCACCGACAAGGTGATCTGCCTCAATCAGCACATCTGCTGCAGCGGGTATCCGGCGGATATTTCCCACGATCCCGCGTTTATCGAAACCTTTGGCCAGCCGGTGGCGGAGAGCCTGGCGGTGTATCACCATCATCACAATCACCGCCACGACCTGCACGGCGATGTGGTGTCCGGGGTGATCACGGACGACAGCCACCAGGAGTGCGATCATGCCCATCATTGATGCCGTACTGGACGACTTTTTCTGGCGGGCGCTGCTCGGTGGTCTTGGCGTCGCCCTGGTGGCGGGACCGCTTGGCTGCTTCGTGGTGTGGCGCAAAATGGCGTATTTCGGCGATACCCTGGCCCACTCCGCGCTGCTGGGCATTGCCCTGAGCTTCCTGATCAGCGTACCCCTCAACGTTGGCGTGATCATTACCTGCGTAGTGCTCGCGATTGCCCTGGTGCTGTTGGGCCGCAGCCATACACTGGCGACGGATACCCTGCTGGGCATCCTGGCCCACAGCGCGCTGGCCATCGGCCTGGTTACCCTCAGCTTCATGCCCGATGTGCGGGTCGACCTGACCGGGCTGCTGTTCGGTGACCTGCTGGCCATGAGCCGCAATGATCTGGTGTGGATCTACGGTGGCGCCCTGCTGATTCTGTTGCTGTTGGTGACGCTCTGGCGCAGCCTGCTGATGAGCACGATCCATGAAGAGCTGGCACGGGTGGAAGGCATTCCCGTTGAACGCCTGCGACTGGTGCTGATGCTGATGTTCTCACTGGTCATCGCGGTGGCCATGAAAATCGTCGGCGTACTGCTGATCACCGCGTTGCTGATCATCCCCGCCGCCACCGCCCGGCGCCTGGCGAAAAGTCCGGAACACATGACACTGCTGGCGATCGCGTTCGGTTTCGTGGCGGTTAGCGGTGGCCTGACTCTGTCCTGGCACCTGGATACGCCCGCCGGGCCGTCGGTGGTTGTCACCGCATTCAGCGTGTTCCTGCTGATCTATGGTGGCGCGCGACAGGCTCAGGCCTGAACGCCGGGTTTCCCTCCAGTGCACCGTTGGTCTAAAGTGTAAGTCTGCGGGTGGGTACCTCCATCCGCCCCCAGATCCTTGCGATCGCCAAGACGGACGGAGCCATGGAAAGCACCAGTCTCAACAGGAGTCCGGGACAATTCCTTCGTTCACTGTGGCGCCCCTTCCTGTGGGTGCCACTGGTGGTGCTGATTGCGGGCCTGACCGTCACCGCGTTTACTGCCGAGCAACTGGCAAACCACACCCGAATCCTTGCTGAACACGCCTATCGCGCCCAGCACGATGCCCTGGTCAGCCAACTGCACGCCCGGGCTGTCGCCCAGTCCCCCGAGCGCCAGGTGGAACAATGGCTGGCGTCGGTGTTTTCCCCACCTTACCCCAACCTGTCGGCGATACGGGTGGACACCCTGGAGCGCCACACCAAAACGCCACTGTTCCATTCCGGCCCCCTCGTGCCGCTGAACAGCTCGGGCTCGCTGCGCTCGGAAATCAACCTGGAGAACCACCACTGGCTGATCACCACCATGCCGGATAATACCTTGTTCCGGCAGCAGGCCGACAAGGCGCGACTGGTCACCTGGGGAGCAGGTGCCCTGATAACCGCCCTTGGCGTGTCGCTGACGTTACTGCTGTGCGCGCGAATCCACACACTCCGCAACCAGGTGGACCAGCAGCAACTGGCCACGGACAAACTGGATCAGCGGCTGGGTAATATTCAGGTGGAAAAATCGATCCTGCGTCAGGCTCTGAACGACAGCGAACAACGCAGCCGCGATCTGGTGGCGCTCTCCGGCGCGCTGATCGGGGAACTGGATGAACAGGGCCACATTGGTTTCATATCGGCCAACGTCGCCGACTGGCTGGAACGGGCGCCCGCTGACCTGTCGGGAACCCCCTTTGAGGAACTGGTCGCCCCCGACAACCAACCCAATTTCCGCAAGGCCCTGGCGGCGGCACGCAGCGAAAAGCAAATGCAGAGAATCGATCTGGCATTGCTGACTGCTGACCACGATGGCAACACCATACCGGCCACACTCCGCATCCTGGCCCTGCAGGACCCGGTTCACGGCATCACCGGCTACCGCATCAGCGCTACCTAAAGGGCCTTGTGAGAACCGTCACACAGGGGGGCCGTGCCCGTCTGTTTGCAGCCACAAAACCAGACCCACTCCTTTTTCTCCGCGACATATTTTATCGGGGTGAAGCCGGTCCCCTTGTGGGAACCATCACAAAATGGCTGGGACTGGCTTCGCCCACAGGCGCACCAGAAATAGGTCTTGCCTGCCTCGACCAGAACCGAACAAGGCGTTGTTCTGGGAATTTCAGGCTTTGCAGAGGCCATGGAAGACTCCTCGTCATTGATGTCACTTCCTCTGGCAGTATAGCCACAATGCGCAACACCGCTGCCAACAGCCCAAACCAATAGCAGTGGAATAGCGAGGTCCGAACAAGGGCTGGTGGGGTCACAGAGTCAAAAAATTCAAAGAAACCACCG